>NZ_LNDC01000094.1 GCF_001870905.1 Geitlerinema sp. PCC 9228 | reverse complement strand
ACCCGTTCGACTTGCATGTGTTAAGCCGACCGCCAGCGTTCATCCTGAGCCAGGATCAAACTCTCCGTGGTGTATAGAAAGTTTTTTCTCTAGCTCTCTTTTCTCTTAGAAGCTTTTTCCCCTCCCCAAAGGAAGGTTCAAATTAGCTCCCTCAAAGTTCCTTGACTTTTGGGGTGGTCTCTTTCAAGCTATATGTTTTTGTCTAGGTTCGGGGCTGGTTTCCGGTGCCCGGTGGGCTTTCCTTTATCCAGCGCTTAACCAATTTAACAATTCCACTAGGGGGTGTCAAGTCTTTTTCCCCATTTTTTTTCGATTTTTTCGAGAAAAGGAGGGGAAGGAACGCCAAACTCCCCTTTTTGTAGGGGGTCTGGCGTTTAAGTTTTTTTTTCGTTGAGGTAGGTTTTTGGCATGGGAAGGATGCGAAGGATGTCTCGACAAACGATATGTCAAGGGAAATTTGGATGGAGATAAGCCTTTTCTGCCTGCTAGTCACCTCTCGATTCAGGATTTCTCCAGAAGTTGCTTTAATCAGGGGGAAGGGAACATCTTTTGATAGAAGTGGCAGCCATTGGATCATTTCTGGGAAGAGATGGGACGAGTTGATCGAGGTTTGGCTGTGAGAACCACCAATCGAGTTCGATATGGCTCGCTACCAACAGCTACAAGCTGGATTTTGTGGACAACGGTCTGCTAGCATAAATACTTTCGAGTTATCGTTTCTGATTGACTTTTGCTGGGGAATTGTCTTCTAGTTGTCGTTGGTATAGCTCTATTACTGGCTATCAGCTTTATCTGACCGGGTGAAGCAACGAAGCCATGAATAGGAAACCTTCTCCTAATATATTTTGGAAGCTAGAGAGCCTAGGGACAGGCACAGGGGCGCTACCCCTACGAAATATACTAGACATTACGATTCTACGATCGCAGCGTGATGGATGGCAGAGCTGAAATGGAGCAAGGGGGGGAAGCCTTCAGGGAAATATCTGTAGTAAAGAGCAATATCTATCTCTACAATCACTGGTTCCCGGGAGAAGAGAGATTTAGGGAGTCGTCAAAAAATTCTGTAGGTTGACACGCCGCAGTTGAAAGCGAAACACCACCTTGCGGTCGTTGGGATTGTCGGTTTTGGGGTCTGCGTCTTGTTCTCCTCTCCCTGCCGCTAGCAATTTTTGCTGGAATTGCGACTTGGTAGCAAATTCCAACTCCGATGATATGTAGTCAGTAACGGCGGCTGCTCGCTGCAAGCTTAACCTTAAGTTGAAATCTTGTTCTCCTTCGGAACTGGTGTGACCTTCAACAATAACGTGTCGAACAGCATCTTGGAATTCTTCTCGGGAAAAGATGATTCGACTGTAAACGGGAATGAGCTGTTGCAGAAATTTCTTTCCTTGGGGGTTGAGTTCGGCGCTGTTTTGGTCGAATAAGACGGCTGTAGGAATATTCACATCTCCTGTTTTGGGATCGACTTTGACTTCTGTTCCTGGGGGCAGTTCTTGTTGGAAAGTATTGAGGATTACCAGAGGTAAGTTGTTAAAGGCTTCTTGGTATTTTTGCAGTTCTTTTTGGGATTTTTGGAGTTCTTCTTGGGTTTCCCTTACTTGGACCATGGCGGTAACAAATAGTAGGGCGAAAAACATTAACAATCCCGACATTAAATCCCCAATTGATAACCAAATGCCGGTATCCTGTTCTTCGATAATTTCGTCGTTGATTTCGCTTTCAAATAGATCGTTCATTGCTTTACTAGCTCCTATTGTCGCGATCGCTCAATTGGTCGGCAGCAGCAACCAAACGATTGGCTGCATTGATTAAACCATAGGAAGTTTCGTGGAGTTGGTTGCAGAAATCAGTGGTACTCCGGTCTACTTCTTGGATATTGTTGGTACAGGTGGCATTGACTTGTTCTAAATATTCCCAGAAGTGTTCGTTACTGGCTTGAAGGGCTTGATAAAATTGATTGGCTAAGTCTTGATAGGCGCGTTCTATTTTTTGGGCTTCGTTTCCCATTTCGCGAACGATTTTTTGTAATTCTTGTAGGCGTTCTGCAGAGGTAGAACCGGTTTTCGATTCTAATTTATAAACGGATTCAGCTGTGTTTTGAATGGAATTCATGCTTTGTTCGATCGCTTCTTTCATGGCAGGCGTGTCGTCAATCAAAATTTGTTGCAGTTGTTGAACGACTTGTTGTAAACCTTCTTTTTGTTTACCTAGAGTGCTTTCGAGAAGATTGTTTTGGTCTTCAAAAAATTGGATGAGGGAAGTTTGATAGGCTTGGCGGAATTTGTCTAATTCTGTTTGTACGGTATGGCGCGTTTTTTGGAGTTGGTCGTCGATATTTCCTAGGGTTGACTGTAGGTTAGTGGAAGCACGTTCTATGATTTGAGAAGCTTGGTTGCCAATGGTTTCTAGTTGTTCGGATTGGGAAGAAAATGCTTGATTGGCGTCTTCGAGAATGAGTTCGGTGTGTTTGGTCAAGTCGGAGAGCATTTCTTGTTGTTCTTGGGTTTGTTGGTTGAGAATTTTTTCTAAATTGCGGGCAAATTCTTGCAGTTCGACGAGGGTTTGGTTTTGGAAGGTTTGAATAGTTACGATCGCTTCTGATAGATTTTCAGTAATACTGCCTAGGGAATCTTTCAGTTCTTTAACAGATTGGGAAGCTTCTTTGGTTAATTTTGTGCTTTCCTCAAGGCGTTGAATGACCGGTTCTATGATTTCTTGGCGCAGTTTTTGGATGAGATAATCGACGGCTTGGGTTTGTTGTTCTTGTTGGGAACGAATGGTGGATAGTTCTTCGGAAATGGAAACGAGAATGGGTTGGAGAGGTTCTGGGCGGCTGGCGATTAATTCATCGGAAATTTGTTGAAATTTGGGATACAATTGTTGGGCGGTTTGTTGCGCGATCGCGCCAGCAGTAATTTCTAACTCCGATCGCATGGATATGGCAACGGCTTTGCCAATAGCTTCTGGATTGAAGGTTTGCAAACCAGCCAAATGCTGGGCAACTTGTTGGAGTTGGGAAGTGATTTCTTGGTTGGAATTGGTATCCAAGTTTGATAGAATTTTGGTAGGTGTTTCTAGAATGGTTCGTTTTTGTAATTCCCGGCGCAAACGATCGCGATAGGCTTTTCGCGATCGCTCTCCAACTGCCAAAACCAACATCAAACAAATAGCCGTTCCCAATCCCCACAAAGAGGAGGAAAAAGCAACTTTCATTCCCGCCAATAATTCCGTGCTGGCAATAACCAAATGATTGGAGGTATCGATTTTATCCAAACCAACGCCTACCAATCCTTTGTAAATTCCGGTAAAGGTTCCCAAAACGCCCAAAGCAGTTAGCAATGTCGGGGCAAAATAAACTGGACTGCGAGGGATATTTTTGGTTAAAATATTAGGAAAAGCCAGCATGACAAAACGATGGTTGGCTTCTTTTGGGAAAAACAAATCCCCGCGAATTTCGCCGTCGAAATGTCGCCAAAACCATCCCCGCATGGTTTCGTTGAGTTGGATGCCATTTTCGGGAAATTGCCGATATTGTTTGAGATATTGAATGGCAGCGGCGGGTGGGGAACATTGTTTTTGTCGGTAGTGGTAGATGGCATAAATTTCTCCAGCGACGGCTAGGGTGGCGGCTATCAGAATTAGCCAAATAAAACCGTTGCTGTCTGGTAAAATTTGGATGAATCTGTTAAAAAGATTGCTTTCTGGTAAGGATGGCGAGACTTGTGGGTTCATGATTTCTCGTTTCTCCTGGGGTAGATGCTACGCTGAAAGCAGTTCTTGGGCGAATCGCAGGAACAAGCAAGGGATATTGGCGCGATCGCTTTTGCCAAGAACTTGACTGTATTGTATAATTTTGTTTATAAACGGTAATTTTATATTGTAAGCAGCGATCGCGATCGTTCAAAAGGCGAATTTTACGGTTATTTTGTAAATTTTCCTAAACTTTGTTGGTTTGTAGTGGGAGTTTATACCATTTCTGAATAAAAATGATTTTCTGGAATTTTCCAATTTCCCTGGTAGGGGCGCTTCGCGACTGGTAGGGGCGCTCACGCGTTGCGCCCCTACTTCTTTTCAAGTGAAATAGACTGTAGATAAAGCTTTTTTGGATAAATAAAGTTATTCGTCATCGGGAGATTGAGATTCCGAGGTTGGGGAATTTGGGTGCAATTTGCGAATAGCCAACCAAGCCAACATCCGGGCAACTATCCAGACGAAAATGAGAACTGGTATGGCAATGGCAATCCCAAGAAGAATATGACCTACCATGTCGCATCCCCAACCCAAAAGTTGTTGGTCTTGGCAAAAACGAGGGATGGGAATATCTTTTTGAGCTAAGGTTTGAGTGACGAGTTGGGGAGAAATTTGCGAGGAAATGCCGCTAACTGCTAAGCCAGTGCCGAAGAAGGTGATAAATCGCTCTAGTTTGCGTTGGCGTTTTTCTTGTTTTTCGTCTTCTTCTCGCCACGCTTGCTGCTGTTGTTGTTCTTGTTCTTGTAGTTGTTTTTGGAAATCGCGATCGCTTTCTACTTGGTCGATGTCGATAATACCGCGAATGGAGGCTATGGTTTGGTCGAGCAAAGTTTGACCGGGAAGCAGGTAGTTGATATCGGCTTGGATTTGGCTTTGGTAGCGTTGGCAGTCTTCTTGGAGAAATTCTTCGAGAAAGTTCAAATCATCGGATGGGAAAGCGCAGTTTTTGATTTTTTGGAGGTAGGTGTCGTAATTTTGGGTGTTGATGGTAATTGTATTTTTATGGTCTTCTAAATTTCGCAGTTTTTGGGCGTATTGGAAGGCTTGCGGCGATAGATTGAGGAGTTTTTGTTTTAACTCGTTCAGTCTGGTTTTGCGATCGCCGGGCAAATCGGAGAGAATATAAATTTCAGATTCTAGTTGGGCGTATTGTTCCCGCAGTTGGGAATAAGTGTTTCTGGCTTGATGGAAGGCAAATAGAATTTTATTTCGAGCTGATAGCAACAAAAACAGGGAATGGTAGTAAGTTCCTTCTGCTTCTGCTTTTTCGGTTTTGTTGGATAAATGAAACCAAATCCAAATTTGCAAGCGTTTTTGGGGGTCTGTAGTACCGTTTTCGTAAGCAAAAATGGGGCTTCCCAGGAATTGACCTTTCTGAAAAGGTATGTTGGGGAGGGATTGATAGGTAGTTTCTGGTAAGATGGCTTGCAGGCAATGTTGGGCTGTCGTTTCTAAATTGCTAACATCGCCGATGGGTTTGGCAAACAGCAGCAAGGTTTCACCCAGGGAGCCTTGAACGGATTCTGGTAGCAAACAAGCGTCGGGGTTGAGTTGACTGAGTTGGGCAATATCGATTTCGGCGTTGGCGTATCGTAGGGTGAGGTCGATGGCGAAGGTATCGTGAATTTGCAGGGGATAGATTTCGCCGCTGAGTTCTGGGGAATCGTCGGTGGGCGTGGCGGTAAAGTCTAAAAGTTGGGTATCGGGGAGGAGTTCCAGATAGCGGCTGTGGGTGTTGTCGGGAGGTAAGCCAATGTCGCCTTTCCAGGAGGCTGTCAAGCGATCGCGTAAGGATTTTTGTAAGGTGGGGATGTTGAGCTTTGCGCCAATTTCCTCACACTGTTGCCACAAGCGATCGCTTTGCGGGTCGGTTTGTTCAAATCCAGTTTCCAAGCTATTCCGCAGGTGGAACGCAAATAAGGTGAGTTTGGGATGGGCGAGTTTGGGTAGTGACATTACGATTGACCCTGGGATGGAGGAGATTTTTGGGAATGGCTGTTGCGGATGGCATTGCTAATATTTTGTTTGGATAGTTCCGCATCAACCGGGGGAACTTTGCCTTTTTGGCTGCCTGGGGCTTTTTCCGCGTCGCTGTCGCCAAATAACTGCTTGCGAGTTTGTTTCAACTGTTGGCGAACTTCCGGATGTTCCCGACACCACAAAATCAAGGCATCGGAAAGTTGTTCGGGCGTATCTGTCGCCGCTTCGATTTGTTCTAGCAAGCTGTCGCGATCGGGAATTGTTACCAATTCATTTTCGAGCAAATACAACCAAGTTTGTAGGTTTTGTTCGGCACGAGACATCTTTGTTAACTCCTTTATCTACCTATTTTATTGACCAACGGCACAAAAAGCTGCCCAGTAGTAAGGATGTTGAAAAGGTTTTTGGTGGGGAGGGCACTCTTCTAGAGATTCTTCAACCAAATCTTGTTGAGTTGGCGAGAGGGAAAATTGTTCGATCCAATCCTGTAGTTGTTGGGTAGTGGCATCCCGCAGCCACATTTGGGCTTGATTGAGGGCAACGGCAACTGGCAAGTTTTCTTGCTTGTAGCGGCGGTAAAATTCTGCCATCAGAAAAGCTGTGGAACATTGTCTGACAGACCACAAACTGGCAACAACGCTGGGGCTACCTGCAAATAGAAAGCCGCTGGGCAAACCAATATATTCGTCGCTGGTATTATAAGGATCTACCATACCCGTTTCGCAGGCAGAGAGGCTAACCAGGCGGCAGTTGGTCAAATTGAGGGCAAAAATTTCGGCTAAAGTCAAAATACCATCTTCTTCACCCTCGGTTTCGGAAGATAACAACAATCCCGATTCTAAAGATACAAGGGGATTAAATGTTCCGTGGCAGGAAAAATGGGTACAGTTAGCGTTGGATAAGGCAGGATGGGTTTTGACACTGGTTTCTGTGGCGTTTTGACGGTTGAGGATTTCTGGTTGAAACTCTGGAAAGAAAGAAGTAATGGCTTTGATTTCCAAATCGGTGTAATTCAAATCCTCAGTGGGATTTTCCACAGCAAATAGTCGTTGGGGTTGGGGGCGTTGTTGCTGCTGTGCAAGTTGCAACAATTGGCAACTAGGGGCATAGCGAACACCACCAGGAAATAAATCCAACAAATAGCCGCTAATGGGTTCTACGGTTTCTCCTTCGCCAGTGGCTATTTGGCGGCTACCCGATAAGGCGTGAAGGGGAAACAGGTGGAGAAACCAATGGGGAACCAAAATTAATTGGTCGCATTCTGGGGGAATTTGGGCAAGTAGTTCGTCAATGTGGAGGATTTCTGCAAGTTGCTTGAAATTATTTGGTAGTTGCTGTTGCCATTGTAAGCGTTGATTTTCTTGATAGTAGCCGTTTAAGTAATCATTAATTCGATCCACTAAGGCTTTTTGTTCATTTTTACTCGATTGCCAAACGAAAGGCTGGGCATTTTGGTGGGTAACGACAAAAGCAATAATACGTTGTTCTGTTATATACCATTCAATTAGTGCTGTATGCTGGTTAATAACTTGTTGAATTTTTTTAAAAGCCATCGATGGCACTTCCTGGGTTAGACGGAAGCTTGCATCGTAGGGTTGGATTTGGTCTAAAACCTCTTCAAATTCTTGTTGCGTCTGTTGGATTTGCTGTTGTATGTCTTGTTGCCATTGCTGTCGCTGTTCCAATGGCAGTTGGCTGTAACGAGATTCTTGGCTACTGGCAAGTTGCAATTCTCGTTGCAAAGAAGGTAAACGCCGTCGCAATTTACCCAGTCTTTCCAAAAGTGGAGAAGGAACTTTGCCTTTGGGCTGCAAATCGCGGTTGGCGAAGCTTTCCACCAAATTTCGAGTTTTGCTGCTTTCCACGGTTTCCCAAGCTTTCTGTAACTGGTTAGTATTGAGGTAGGCTTGTACTAAGTTATGATAAATTCCAATAGATTCTTCTAAAATTTGCTGGCGGCGTTCGTCTGTTAGTGCCCAGCTACGAGTTAATTGAACTACACTGATGGCACGGGTATAACTGTCAATAGCTAATTGCCAATCTTTATTTTTAAAAGCAAGACTTCCTAAATTATTAGAAGTTTTTAGACATTCTAACGGAAAAGCTGTTGAAGTATAAATTTGAAGACTGTTGTTGTAATACTCTATAGCTTTATTAATATTTCTGTCTTTGTTTCCGTAAATACGCTCCTGAAAAATAAAACCTAAATTATTTTGCGTGGTTGCCCAATATTGAGGCAAACTTTCTTTTTGTCGAACTTTTAATGCCTTTTGATAAATTTCAATTGCTTTTTCTAAATTTTCTGCTCTTTGACCTTGGATACCGCGATGATAAACAGAACCTAAATTATTTTGTATAGTTGCCCATTCTTCTGGAAAAGTTTCTTCATTGCATACTTGTAATGCATTAGTATAAACTTGAATAGCCGTTTCCAGATTATTTTCGCGATCGCCTTTAATACGTTCTTGATAAACGATTCCTAGATTGTTTAATGTAACTACCCAATCTTGAGGGTATTTTTCCTTAGTACGAACTTCTAAAGATTTTCGATAAGCTACAATTGCTTTTTCTAAATTTTCAGAACGCTTACCACAAATACGTTCTTGATAAGCACTTCCTAAATTATTTTGTACGCTTGCCCATTCTTGCGGGAAATTCTCTTTAGTATATATAGTTAAGGCATTTTTATAGTATTCAATAGCTTTTTCTAAATTATCTTTGCGATCGCCTTCGATACGTTCCTGATAAACATTTCCTAAATTATTATTCGTACCTGCCCAATATTGAGGATAATCTTTTTTTGTGCGTACTTGGAGAGAGCGATTGTAGACAAAAATTGCCTTCTCTAAATTTTCAGAACGATCTCCACAGATACGTAATCGATAGGCATTTCCTAAATTGTTTTGGACCATTGCCCAATCCTCAGCAAAAGTAGCTTTTTTATAAACTATTAGAGCATTGTTATAAGAATCAATCGATTTTTCTAAATTTTCAGAACGATTTCCCTGCCAACGATATAAATATGCATTGCCTAAATTAAGATAGTTTTTCGCCCATTCTATTGAGAAATTGTGCTGTTCGCATATCTTTAAAGCGTTTCCATGGCAAATAATTGCTTTTTCTAAATTTTCGGGATATTGACTAGAAGCTTGATTCCAATAGAAAACTCCTAATTTATTTTGGAGTTGTACCCACTTATAAGGATATTTTTGCTCGGAGTAAATTGTCAGAGCGTTTTGGTAGCAGGAAAATGCCTTCTCTAGATTTTTAGCGCAATTTCCTTCGATACGTTCTTTATAAGCATCGCCTAAATTGGATTGAGTATCTGCCCAATCTTGAGGAAAATTATTTTTTGTACAAACTTTTAGAGCATTTTGATAGCAAGCAATTGCCTTTTCTAGATTTTCAACACGATTTCCTTCGATGCGTTCTTTATAAATAAGACCTAGATTGTTTTGAACAATCGCCCAGTTCTGAGGAAAATTATCTTGATTGTAAAACTTTAGAGCGTTTTTGTAACAAACGATTGCTGTTTCTGAATTGGTTTTGCGATTCCCTTGAATACGTTTTTGATAGGTTAGACCTAAATTGTATTGAGCTATAGCCCAACTTTGAGAAACTTCATTGTCCGAATAACTGTTAATAGCACTTTGGTAGCAAAAAATTGCTTTTTCTAAATTGTATGCGCGTTCGCCAATAATACGTTCTGAATAAATTGCACCTAAATTATTTTGAGTTCGTGCCCATCGTTCAGAATTCTCAATTTGATGTAACAAAAGCCAGTTATAACCAGCAAGAGCAATTTCTTGATTGTTATAAATCTTCCCTTGAGAAAACTGGTGAATAGAAATGCTTAAATATTCCACCAAAGAAATAATCGTATTTTTCGCTTCCGGTGGATTATTTTCGATTAACTCATCAGCTACTTCTATCATAATTTTTGCAAACTGTTGGTTTAATAAAGATTGATTCTTTGCCAGCAGTTCGTTCACCCGTTGCGAATTATCTTCATCTTCTGCCTCAAACAAAGCTTGAAGCAATTCTCGATAGTCTTGGTAATTGGCTGACGTTGCTAAAATACCTAACTGCGCTGCCATGGCTTCAGCTAGCTGCTGCAAAAAATTTGCTGCGTCTTCCTCTCCCGCCTCTGATAACTGCGATTTTTCTCGCTGCATTGCCTGCACGAAACCATCATCTAGTAATTCTTGGTTGCCTTCCAAAAGTTCGGATAATTCGTTTTCAGAACACGCTAGCAGTTTCTGAATTAGCTGAGTATATGCTTGCTTCCGGCTTTGGTCCATTTTTCCGTAGCCTTTGAAGTTCGATGGATGTCAATACCGTTAAACTAACACGATTTAAGAAAAACATTCTACTGACATTAAGAAAATTTCAAGAATAGAAACCAAGAAACAAAGTACTATTGTAGTAGATTGGGCTTGGTCTACACGATCGCTTTCAAATATACTTGGCGGATTTTGTTTTAAAAATAACATTTAGTAATACCATTTCTGAAAAACAATGATTGTCTGGAATTTCCTAATTGCCCTGGTAGGGGCGCTTCGCGAAGCGCCCCTACAAAAATGCCTCTATTATCTCTTGCAGATTATCAAGGAAATGGTATAACGCTCAAAACCGTATTTTTTTTTTTCAGAATACTAAAAAGCATTTGTAAATTTACGTAAGTTATGAACGGTTTCCAACACTTCCAACATTACAAATCAAGAAAACTTGACAGCATCGCCAGGTAAATCCCTCAATATTGGAAAATTTTAGAAAATATGTTCTATAAAACTCCGAACCCAATCCAGAGTCTGCTATGATAGTTTGGCTGTTTTTGCTAAAAACGCGATCGCTATTCTCCCATCCTGCCAAAAACCAGAGATAATTTCCAACCGCGATCGCTGCCATCCAAATATAATCTATGAGAACAATAGCACATTCCACCATTAGCTACGCGATCGCATTCGTTCTGCTTTGGAACTCCGGTTTTATCGGTGCCGAATATGGCTTACCCTACACTGGAACCTTCACCTTGCTGTTTTGGCGGTATACCGTTCTCAGCTTGTTGCTCTTTACCTATCTCACCATAGGTCGAAAGTGGGTTTGGTACGATACCAACACCCTCGCTCATACTTCCTTAGTGGGAATTTTAGCACACGGAGTCTGGTTGAGCTGTGCCTTGCTGGCCCTGGAACGAGATGTTCCCGCTGGCATTGTTGCGTTGGTAGTGGCATTGCAACCTTTGGTCACTGGTGCTTTGTCGGGTTTGGTTGTCGGAGAAAAGACCAGCGTATCCCAGTGGCTAGGATTAATTGTAGGATTTTTGGGTGTAGCGATCGCAGTGGGAACCCGCATCCAACTCAACAGCGAAGCTTCTGCATTTGCCTACTTCATCCCCTTTGGTTCTGTGGTTGCCATCACCATCGCCAGTTTGCTGCAGCGGCGGCGGGAAACTTCCTCCCAACACCATCCTTCCCCCAGCCTCGCCGAAACCCTCTTTTTCCAAAGCTTCGCCACCACCGTGGTTTTGGCAATTCCTGCCATCACCGTGGAAAATTTAGCCATTCAGTGGAACCTTCCCCTGGTGGCTACATTAAGCTGGTTAATTCTTGGGGTTTCCCTGGCATCCTACGCCTTTATGTGGCTGCTGCTTTCCCGCCTCGACGCTACCCGCGTGGCAAGTTTGTTTTATTTAGGACCGCCTGTAACAATGGTCATGGCATGGATGGCTTTTGGTGATATTCCCCAACCTGCGGATATCTTGGGTTTGGTAGTGGTGACAGTTGGGGTTTTGCTGGTTCAGCTTCCTGTGAGAAAATTCTTGGGTAGATAAGCAATATACTCAAAGGAAATTTCTATTGTATTTTTTGTAAATCCTTTCTTCCTATTAAAAGAAAGCGATCGCGTTTCATACCCAATCCCTTTCAGTAGGTTCAAGAGAAGCTAAAAAAGAGGGATTCTGATTTTATACCTAACAAAATTTTCTGCAAACAGAATCCCCGGAAGTCCCCCATAATAAGGGAGACATTTATAGACTTCATCGAAATTCAAGCATTTTCACTGTATTGGCTGCTGGTGATTTTCCCCCGAAATACCACGTATTGATAAACATTGTAAAACAGCATAATCGGAATTAAAAAACCAATGAAAATGAGCATAAATACCAACGCACTGGTAGAGGCCGCTGCTTCGTAAATAGTGATTTCCGGCGGAATAATGTAGGGAAATACACTAATTGTTACCCCAAAGAAAGAAATCAAGAAAATTACGATCGTCCACACAAAAGGAGCCACATCGCGGCGTTGGTTCAAACTCCGCATCAACTGCCAAAAAGCAATCAAAGCCAATACCGGCACTGGCATGGAAACATACACCCAAGGTTGGTCGAACCAACGGTGGAGAATATGTTCGTAGGAAAGCGGCGTAACTATCGTAACAATAACCGCAGGAATGACCGTTGTCCAAGCTGCCAGCTTGGCGGTTTTGAAGTGGTTTTCCTGTAGGGAACCTTCAGTTTTTAAAACCAAATAGGTAGAACCAATTAAAACATACCCTTGAATGACGGTGAGGGCTACCAATGCTGAATACCAGTTCAGCCAATCCCAAGAACCGCCAATAAAGTCGCCGTCAGCATCTACAGCGATTCCCGAAACCACACCGCCGAGGGCAAATCCTTGCGCCAAAGCTGCTAAAAAACTACCACCTGCAAATGCCAAATTCCACAAAACTTTGTTGTCGGAATGTTCCCGAAACTCAAAGGCAACGGCGCGAAAAATTAAACCGAAAACCATGAGCATGATAGGAATGTACAAAGCATGGAGCAACGTTCCGTAAGCAAGGGGAAACGCGCCAAATAAGGCACCTCCCATTAACACCAACCAGGTTTCGTTGGCATCCCAAACGTTGCTCAAGCTGGTCATAAGAATGCCGCGACGCTGTTCGCTGGAACTGGTTAAAGAGAGAATACCAACGCCTAGGTCAAACCCATCGAGAACGATATAAATAAATAGAAACAAACCCAGAATCACAAACCAAACTTGGGGTAAGAAGGTTTCTACAGTTTCCATGATTTCCTCCTAACTAGCGGCTTTCAGCTGGACGGCTATCGGGGCGATGTTGTGCTTGCGAGGTGCTGATGGTTTCTTGGTTTTCTTCACCGGGAATGGGTAAGTTGAAGTTTGGACCTTCGCGTAAAATTCGGCTGCCAAAATACAATGCTGATACAAATAAAACTAGATAAACGGTACTAAAGCCAACCAAAGAAGCCAGTACATCTGTTGGAGGTAGGTTGGAGGCCGCTTCTGAGGTACGGATTTCGCCATAAACGGTCCACGGCTGTCTGCCGACTTCACGTACGATCCAACCCGATTCGACAGCGATGTAACCTAGCGGTGCTGAAAATATCCAAGCGCGCATGAGCCATTTTTGCTGGGAGATTTTGCTATCAGCGAGCTGACCGCGAATCCATTGCAATAGGCTCCACAGCATCAATCCCAGGAAGATAAAGCCAATGCCGACCATGATGCGGAAGGAGTAGAAAACCAAGGCCACCATACCGGGTCTGTCTTCTGGTTTCCATTCGCGCAATCCTTGAATGGGTTCGGAAACGGTGGGTTGCAGTTCTAGGATGTATCCCAAGCCGTTGGGAACTTTGACTTCCCAGTCGTTGGTTTCGGCGGCTGTATTTGGCCAGGCAACCAGGTTCCAGTCTGCGGATTCGCCGGCGGGAATGGTTTCCCAGAGGGATTCGATGGCGGCGAGTTTGGAGGGTTGGTGGTGCTGTACTTGTTCGCCGCTGACGTGCCCTACGTAAATTTGCAGGGGTGCGATGATGATAATGGTGGCTAGGACAATTTTAAGCGATCGCGCAAAGAATTCTTGGTGGCGTTGGTTGATGATGTACCAGGCGCTAATGCCGCCAATGACAAACAAGGCGGTTTCCACAGCACCTAAGGACATGTGAGTGACGCTGGCTAGCATGGAGGGGTTAAAAATGGCTTGGAAGTAATCGTTGACCAAGAATTTACCATCGGACATTTCTCCACCCACGGGGGTTTGCATCCACGAATTGGCACTGATAATCCAAAAGGTGGATAGGTTGGCACCAAAAGCAACCATGATGGTGGAGAAAAAGTGAATGATGGGATTGACCCGGTTCCAGCCGAAAATCATGATTCCCAAAAAGCCAGCTTCCAACATGAAGGCCATGGCACCTTCAAATCCCAGGATGCTGCCAAAAAAGTCGCCCACAGCCCGGGAGAAAGGTGCCCAGTTGGTGCCGAATTCAAATTCCATGGGAACGCCGCTGGCAACGCCAATCCCAAAGTTGAGGACGTAGAGTTTGGCCCAGAAACGAGCGTGGTAGTAGTATTTGCTATCGCGCGTGCGCAGCCAAATCGCTTCTACGACGATTAGATAAATGGACATGCCGATGGTCAGCAACGGCCATAGCATGTGGAACATGCTGGTCAGCGCAAACAGAATGCGCGACAGCACGACAGAATCGGACAAAAATTCCATGGTGTGCCTCCGGTACAAAATTCAGACTGACACAGGTGCCAATATAAAATGGGATCTTCGATTCTGTAATTTTTTTTGATAAAAATTTAAGGTTCTTAGGATAAACTGGCTCAAACTAGGTTTGAATGTAAAATTTTGCCAAAAGATTCGTCAATTCTTGGAATTTATGCTATGCATTTGCTGATATAAAACCCGATCGTGAAAAATAAAGTTCATTCCCCGATTTCGGCTGCTTCAAATCTGGGGAGACCCTAGAGACGAACTTGTTAACTTTGAATTAAAAAACCAAAAAATAATAGCGATCGCTTCTGGGGAAAGCAGCAAGCGATCGCTATTTTAAGAACGGGCTGTATTTGAATTCGCCATTGTTAAAATCGATTCAATTTCTGCGACAGCACGCTCCAAATTGTCGTTGGTGACTTGATAGGAAAACTCCTGGGCGGCAGCAATTTCCTCCTTCGCCCGTGCCAGTCGCTGGGAAATCGCCCGGTCGTCATCCTGGCCGCGCCCGCGCAAACGCTGTTCCAACGCTTCCCAAGAAGGTGGCAAAATAAAAATACGCACCGCATCGGGGAAATTTTGCTGGATTTGCCGCGCTCCTTCCAGTTCAATCTCCAAAATCACCGAATTTCCAGATTGCAGCATTTCCTCCACCGGCTGGCGGGGTGTTCCGTAGCAATTGCCGGCAAATTCTGCCCACTCCAGAAATTGATTTTCGGCAACCATGCGAGTAAACTGTTGTCGGTCAGCGAAATAATAATCGCGTCCATCGACTTCTCCCGGGCGGGGAGACCGAGTGGTGACAGAAGTAGAAACCCGCAAATCCCGATGGCGTTGGAGTAGCGATCGCAGCAGCGTTCCCTTTCCCACCCCACTCGGTCCGGTGAGTACGATTAGTTTTCCAGTTGGCATGCTGTTAGCAATCCTCTCTTGCTTTTTCCACTTCCATCATCCTACGATTGGGAGTTACAAGCAATTGTCACCGAGAGGAAGCATGCCCACCAGGCAAGCTAGTGTTTGCTGGCATGGTGGTTTTTATCCAACACAAAGCGATGGGCAACTGTTTCTGGCTGTATAGCCGATAGAATGACATGGCCAGAATCGGTAATAATCACAGCCCGCGTACGCCTGCCGTAAGTAGCATCCACCAGTTTTCCCTGCTCCTTGGCATCGCTGACGATACGCTTAATCGGAGCAGATTCTGGAGATACTATCGAAACGACGCGGTTGGCACAGACAATGTTGCCAAACCCAATATTAATCAGCTGAATATCCATAAAGCAACGCTAATCTAAAGAGCTGAGGAGCGATCGGAAATCTAATTTCAATGGTAGATAGAAAAAATTGAGCTTACAAGGGAAAAATTTGTAGAATACTAGATTTCAGGGTTTTTTCAGACTTTTTCAGCATTTGCTAACTTTTCTAGCGAAGTTCGTCAGCCCCCCGGCTGCGATCGCAGAGCGTCCATTTGTTTTGTTCTTTCGTTTGCCCGCCCAAGTGCCATGCAACCAGTTGACTACACCACCCTCATCGCCGTTTGCCAAGAACTCCAGCAACAGTGGCTTCCTGCCAGGCTCGAACAAGTACACCAACGCGATCGCCACACGATTTTCTTGCGCCTGCGTACCATCAACGGCGTCGGATGGTTGTGTCTCTCCTGGCATCCACAAGCCGCTCGGGTTTGCATTGGCAATCCCCCACCGCGCAACGCCGATACCTTCACCTTCTCCGACCAGCTACGCCACCAACTCCACCGCCTGGCTTTGGTTTCTATCCACCCCATCGCCCCCTGGGAACGGGTTTTAGACCTACAATTTACCACCCGCCCCGGCGAAGAGATCCTTTGGCATCTTTACGCCGAAGTCATGGGCAAACGCAGCAACGCCATTTTAGTCAACCAGGAAAATATTATTGTCACCGCCGCCCATCAGGTAAGCGAAGCCGAATCCTCTGTCAGACCGGTGGAAACTGGAGAACCCTACGAACCCCCACCACCAATGAACCATCCCACCCCCAGCCTGCAAGAATCCTTTGAACGCTGGCAGGAACGGGTAAGTCTCATTCCCGGTCAGCTGAGCAAGCAACTTTTAAAAAGCTACCGCGGCTTAAGTCCCAGTTTAGCCCACACCATGATTCGTGCTGCCGAACTTGACCCCAAGCAAAACACCACAGAAGTTTCGGCGGCTGGATTGCAGGCATTATTTGCCAAGTGGCAGGAATGGTTGCAGAGATTGCAAAAAGGGGATTTTTTCCCGCAATGGATCCCTTCTGGCTATTCTGTGATGCCCTGGGAAGAAGGGGAAGCCGCTGCTTCTACTCAGGAACTGCTCGATCGCTACTACAGCTACGAAGAAAACCAACACGAATTCAAGCAACTGCGCCACCAACTGCAGCAAAAACTCAACAACTTGCTGAAAAAACAGCAGAAAAAATACGACAATTTTCAAGAACGCTTGCAACAAGCTGAAGAGGCTCAAAATTACAAGCAGCAAGGGGATTTGTTGATGGCCAATCTCTACCAAATGGAACCAGGGATGGAACAAATTACCCTTGCCGATTTTGAAACCGGCAACCCAGTCACCATTTCTCTAGACCCAGAAAAAAATGGTGTCAGCAACGCCCAAGCCAAATACAAGAAACATCAAAAACTCAAACGTGCCCGGCAAGCGGTGGCACCTTTGCTGGCGCAAGTCGAGCAAGAAAAGCGTTATTTGGAACAGGTGGAAAATGCTTTGGCACAGCTACCGGAATACCGACAGCCAGAGGATTTGCAAACCCTAGCGGAAATTCGCGACGAACTGGTACAGCAAGGCTACATGCAAGCGCCGGAATACCGACCGCAACGCAAGAGCGATGGGGAATCGGAAAGTTTCGATCGGTTTCGTTCTCCGGGAGGGTTTGAGGTTTTGGTAGGGCGCAACAACCGGCAAAACGATATTCTCAGTTTCCGTACGGCCACCGAATACGATTTGTGGTTTCACGCCCAAGAAATTGCTGGCAGCCACGTTTTGTTGCGTTTGCCACCGGGGTCGGTAGCCACGGAAGCAGATTTGCAGTTTGCTGCAGATGTTGCTGCTCGTTTTAGTCGCGGGAAAACCAGCGATCGCGTTCCTGTTGTCTATACCAAACCCAAATACGTGTACAAACCCAAAGGTGCCCAACCTGGTATGGTAATTTACAAAAACGAAACGGTCATTTGGGGCAGCCCCGGGCGTTTATCGGCGTAGCTGAAAATGAATGGTGACGCCACGACCGCGGTAGCCATATTCCGAGGCGCTAAATTGATATCCCCACGCCGCCTCCATGGCGGCGTGGTCAAGTAAAGAACTACCGCTGGAACGGCTTACCCGTACGTTGGTGACGTTTCCGTTGGGGTCAATATCCAGCAGCAAGCGCGTACTGCCTTCAATTTGTTCTTCCACGGCTGCTTTGGGATAAGCAGGTTGCGGGCAGCGAACGCAGTTTACTTGGCTTTGGCGCGGTTGCGGTTGCGGTGATGGGGATGGGGATGGTTTTGGCGTCGGCGGCGATGCTGGAGCAGATTGGTTGGTTTCGCGGATATCGTTGCGTTGAGCGGTGGTGGTTTCTTCAGTAGATTCCCCAGTAGCTGGGGATGGGGAAGCAGAATTTTCCCGGTTTTCACCTTCGCTGCCATTGTCGCTTGGTTTTTGGGCGTTCTCCTGTTGGGAATTGCGAATATCTTGCAGCAATCTTTCTACTTTCTCTTGCCGTCTTTGTTCGCTGCTGGGGATGGTGGGAGAAGGGGTTGTTTTTGGTGGTTTGGGAGATGTTTCTGGTTGGGGTTGGCTTGGTGAATTGGTTGGAGAAGGTTGGGGGGATTCTTGAGCAGAATTTCTAGTTGGGGAAGTGGGTGATTGTGGGTTGGCTTTGGCGCGCGGGGATGGTGTTGGTGTGGGTGTTGGTAAAGGAGTGGGTTGCTTGGCAGGCTGGGTTGTTGGTGGCGGCGATGCCTGTGGCTGGGAGTTGGTAGCGGGGGAAGGAGAAGGAGAATTGGTGGGTTGGGTTGGCTGGGTGGAAGCATTTTGTTGCGATTCTGTGGCAGTAGAAGTGGGGGTTGGTTCTATGATTTTGACAGCGATCGCAGGCAAGGATTTTTCAGTTTTTTCTCGATTTGGCGGCGCGGGCATTTCCATCCCAGCTACCACGGCGAACACGATACCATGGAACAGCACGGAAGCGATCGCGCTGCCCAAAAGTAGTTGTCGATCTGAATCTAGCAAAGGTTTTTCTTGTCTTGGTTTTGGCATTCCACCAGCTTTTGTCTTCGTTCCCACACTAGCAGTCAACTCTACAATAAAGGTTTTCGTTCGGTGGGGCTACCCACTGCCTTGCCGGAAAACAGGTAGCTCGTTAGAGTTAATAGACATACAGAATTTTATTGGCAAACCTATTCAGGAATTCATCAAATTATGACCGCAACCAAAGCGCGTAACGTTCTAGGAGAAGAACTGCAAGTTTGCTCGAACTCTCCCACAACCGGTTTCTATCGCAATGGATGCTGCGACACGGGGGCTGGCGATTTTGGGGCTCACGTGGTTTGCGCTCAAGTAACAGAGGCGTTTTTGGAATATACCAAACAGCAGGGAAACGACCTGAGTACGCCGGTCCCCATGTTTGATTTTCCCGGTTTGAAACCCGGCGATCGCTGGTGTTTGTGTGCTTCTCGTTGGCAGGAAGCTCTGGAGGCTGGGGTAGCCCCACCAGTGGTTTTGGAAGCTACCCATGCCAGTGCTATGGAATATGTTGCCCTAGAGGATTTGAAAAGATACGCACTCCCAAGTAGCTAGCAGGCTTCGGCGCGATCGAAGGCAACCTGGGATGCCATTTGCCAAAAGTCAAGCATCTGATGGGTGACATCAGTGGGATAGAAATAGTGGAAAAAGTGCCTTCCTGCCGCACTGACCCACAAGCGATCGCTGGGTTTCATAAATTGCTGCCACTGTCGCAGGTGAGAGGGATCGATCGCCACGTCGTCTTCGCTGCCGCAAACCAACAAGGGTACCCGAATGGCTTCGGCAGATAGGGAAAAATGCCCCAGCAGCGAATGTGGCGAAGGGGAGTTATCCAGATCCCATTCCAACATCTGCGACAGACCTTTATTTTGCCGCCGGTTTTCCGAACCAAACAAATGATATGCCATCTGCGCCAGCAAAAGCGATCGGCTGCAGCGCAAAAGTTGCCGTTGGGCGTAGTAGTGTGCTTGCCAATCTACCGCTAGATTCGCACCCACAGCTAGCAAGGTCAGCGATCGCACTCGTTCCGGATGTCGCTTGGCATACAGCCATCCTACCAAACCTGCCAAACCATGTCCTGCCAAATGAACCGGACGGTGGCTGGTTTTTAAATAATCGTGCAGCAGCGTCACCGGAATATCCAAACAACTGGGTTCGTCGGGATTTTGCTGGTATTTCCACTGCGCCACTGTGCAATAACGGGCTAGTTTTCGCAATAAGGGTTGATGCAAAGACTGCAAGCTGGGGCTGACATTGAGCCAAAGTAGGTCTGGTTGTACGTGCATACAGATTTCCTTTTCTGGTTTTCGTTGATATACAGGTTTGCTAAGCAAGTTGCGCCCATCGCGCGTGGTTGCAGGTTCGGCAAGAACCAAACCGGGGAGGTGGCTAGCTGAGAGTTGCTAGCACCATCGCCCTATCGATCGAGCGAAGTGGCTACAGAATACCAAAAATTTGGCCATTTGTTGAGATTTTTTTTCAATAATTTGGGAATTTTAATGCAAATTTTTGTTTTTAATTCGGCCAAGAAGGGACAGGCGATGCGGCTGGGGTACGGCTTTCCTTGTGCACACTCGGTATCTCTCCATGCCCCACAAAGTGCCAAAATGCTATTTGTAGGTTGCAGGTGACATTGGAGGATAC
Source organism: Geitlerinema sp. PCC 9228 (assembly GCF_001870905.1). Taxonomy (NCBI): domain Bacteria; kingdom Bacillati; phylum Cyanobacteriota; class Cyanophyceae; order Geitlerinematales; family Geitlerinemataceae; genus Geitlerinema; species Geitlerinema sp. PCC 9228. Next base: position 113,046 of record NZ_LNDC01000094.1, on the reverse strand, counting down.
AATCTTGAGTACCTACCTAATCACGGGAGCCAACGGTGGCATCGGGACGCAGTTGTGCCAGCAATTACAAAATCGAGGGGAAAATGTCATTGCTGTTTGTCGCCACTCGTCCAATGCTTTGGATCGCCTCGGGGTTCGCGTTGAAAAGGGAATTGATATTACCCAAGACGATGCGGTGGCAACCCTGATGCAACGCCTTGAAGGGACTTCCATTGATATTTTGATTAATAATGCGGGCGTGATGGAAATCAATTCCCTCGATAATTTAGATTTTGACAGCCTGCGACGGCAATACGAAGTCAATACCCTGGGCACCTTGCGGGTCACCAAAGCATTGCTCGATCGCCTGCATGCTGGTTCTAAAATTGTTATTATTACCAGTCGCATGGGCTCCATCGGCGATAATACCTCCGGAGGATACTACGGCTATCGCATGTCTAAGGCAGCTGTCAGTATGGCTGGCAAGTCTTTAGCAGAAGATTTGAAATCTCGGCAAATTCCGGTGGGGATTTTGCACCCCGGTTTGGTCAGTACCAAAATGACCGATTATACCGGCATTCCTCCAGAGCAAGCAGCCAAAGGGTTAATCGAACGCATCGACCAGCTTGATATGAGCAATACAGGTACGTTTTGGCACGCCAATGGAGAAGTTTTGCCGTGGTAGCCACGTACGCTTTTTATCTTCTTAATGGCACTACCTTGGCAGCGCTGTAGTTGTGTACGGCGTTACCGGCGATGGTTCTAGAGCTACGGTGCCTCTGGCACCATCGCCAGCAGCAAAGCATCAGAAAGAGGAGATTCCAGCTGGGTTTCCATTGGGGGGATGTGGAGCATCTACCAATGCTCGACGGTCGGAAGAAGCGGTGTGTTTGGCACCCGCGCCGTTTTTTGGATTTGAGGCGTACGATGTTTGCTCGCTACCAATGACTCAACCGGCAAAAGATTCGGAAATCGCCGAAGCGGTGGCGTTACTGGTCCACTATAGCTTCGATTTGGAAGGCTATACCGCTGAAGAACTGGTGGAACAATGGCGTCAAACCTATCCATCCAATTGGCTGCGTTTGGCGGTAATTGAAGCGTTGTATCAAGGTCGTTATAAAGGGATTTCTGTCAGTCAAATTTTGGCGATTTGGCAGCGGTTATCCCAGGCGCGATCGCATTTTACGGCAGATTTTGAACGCTTGATTGTCCAGTCTTTACCCAGGCAATGGGGTAGGCAAGCGAGCAAGTCTTCCCTTCCCAAATCCAAAACCGCGCCGGCTTCCCAAGCTCCCACGTTCGACGCATCCCCCCAAGGGGCTGCCCAGCCCCAAAATGCCCCAGAGAAACGCACCAAACCAGCACCTCCCATCCAGAGGTTTCAGCCAGTGGAACTCGATCCTTCTTTTTGCGATCGCTTGCGCCATTTAACCGAAAGCGAGGAAAACCACCAAGACGGTCGAAATCGCTAAAAACCTACAGCCAGATAGGCACACTTTTGCCTTAGCAAGCCAATCCGCTGCCATGTTCAAACGCCGCCCATGCGAATTTCCGAGTAGAAAGACATCACCTTTTCACCATTGCCGCGATCGACAGTGGAAGTACGCAAGCGCAAATTGTCGCTGGCAAACCAAATGCGTTCTTCGCTACGCCAGCCCCCATCGGCAACCGTTTCTAAAGTTAGGGCATTGGTACCTTGCAAGCAGTAGGAACCTTGCACTGGCGACGCACCGGGTTTTCCTAGCTGTTGGATAAAGTTTCCCTGTGCGGAATTGCTGCTATCGGGGAGCAAAACTACCGCACTAGAGCCTTTTTGCTTGTCCACTTCCCCAGGAACGATCGTCTCCCAAGATGTTTTTAAACCGCCCAAGGCCGCAGTTGGATCGCACTGCATCTTTTGGCACATTTGACTGACGCGATCGTCTTCTGGAGAGAGCCACTCAATCCAGAAATCGCCACGACTGGAAGCTAGCTTTTGGGGAGGTAGTTGGTGGCTGGTGCGCTGGACAAACCATTTGCCAACGCACAACTGCAAAAACTCCTGAATATCCATCAATCTCTTTTTATCGGGAATGCTACAGACTATCTATTTTCCATCTTTTTTCCCGATTCTAAAAGGCGATCGAGATAAAAATAGTTTGGAAAATGTGGACATGTATCCTGTTAGATATCCCTAACTGGCCGCAGGACAACGGCCTCTATCCCATTTTCCGGGCATGCTTATCCGGCTTCACCTAAATCCTCGATACGTTTGGAAGCCCTGTCGCTTGAGCGCCGGGAGGAACAACGAACGGCGACTTTAGTCGCCTTCCCCACCAAGGGGGAGGAAAACAGGTACAGTGTTATCCAATCTAACGATTTGGTCGCCTATGAAAATTTGAGGATTCGCAACAGACGTGAAAAACTCTTGTAAGGGCAAAATCGATCGACGATGCTGCTTGGGACAAGTTCCGCATCTGGCTAGAACAGTTTGCTAGCAAGTAGCAGGGGATAACTGTTGCTGTTCATCTCGCTGGTACCACCCAAAACTGTTCCGGCTGCGGTGCCATGGTTCGCAAGTAGGGGCGCAACGCGTTGCTTCCCTTCCACACGGACCCATTTTTGCGTCTTGTGGATATTGGTTGGATAGAGATGAAAATGTGGCACCTAATATTTTGGAACTTGCTTTAAGTACGGTGGGGCACACCGAAACTTCTGTCGGTGAGGCAGGAAACGCTTCCGGAGATTGGTCCGCTACGGTAGCTGGTGAAAGCCTGTTGCCGCAAGACGGATCGTTGAAGGAAGAATCTGCATCTGCGACGAGCGCGGAGTGTCAATTTATATGCATTCGCGCAGTCGCTGCAAACCTAACGTAGCTGCTTGGGCTACCTGTGGGGTGGGGTCTTCGCTGAAATATTCCAAGGCAGCAAGGCTCTTTTGACAGGGAAGGTTGCCCAAGGCTTCCATAACCCGTTGGCGGACCAACCAATCGTCCGATTGGGAAAAGTGCAAAATGCGATCGACCGCTTCTACCGCTTCGATTTCCCCTAGAGCCGCGATCGCTGCTTGTTGCAAAACTGTTTCTTCGCTGTCGAGGGCTTCTACCAACACCTCATAAGCACGGGAATCTTTTAAATTGCCCAAGGACACCGCAGCGCTAAAACGGACCAGCCAACTGGTATCTTCGTAGAAGCTCCGTACCAAAATAGAAAAAGCCCGTTCGTCTTCCAGATATCCCAAAGCACCAGCCGCATCAGCACGGATACTGTAGTCTTCGTCTTCTTGTAACAGTTTAATCAGGATCGGATAGCACTCGGGGGTTTGCTTGATACCCAAAGCAAATACAGCCATGGAGCGCACTTGCAAGTTTTCATCGGCTAAAACTTTTTTGATCAGCGGTACTGCTTGTTCGGCGTCTACTTCCCGCAAAGAAGCCAGTGCCAACATGCGGTCCTTGGAATTAGTACTCTCTAGTTGGGTAGAAATTTGCTCTAAATCGCGTACTGGCATATCTAATGTCCTCAAAGAACGTTACAAAATTTTACATTTACGTTTCTTTACATTATAACCAGTTTCCTGAACTACGCTACTGAATTCCCCGTCCCTTTCAAGGTTCGCTTTCCTTCCAACGGGCAACCGGCGTACAGTCAATATCCAACTGGTCTAACATCCGCATCACCACAAAATCCACTAAATCCTCGATGGTTTGCGGGTGGTGGTACCAAGCGGGAATGGCGGGAACAACCCGAACCCCAGCTTCTGCTAGCTGGGTTAAGTTGCGCAGGTGAATCAAATTAAAAGGGGTTTCCCGGGGCACTACCACCAAAGGACGCCCTTCTTTTAACTGTACGTCGGCGGCTCGCAAAAGCAAATCGGAACTGAGACCGGCAGAAATTTTGGCAACGGTACTCATGCTGCAAGGTACGATTGCCATGCCTAGGGTGCGAAAAGAGCCGCTGGCAATGTTGGCACCCACATCCTGCCACCGATGGCAAACCAGTTTTCCCCGTTCGCTTTCGCCGCAGGCTTGCCGCCAAAATTGGGTTTGTCGGTGGCTATCCCCTGGCATTTGCGTGTCGTATTCTTCCTGCCATACCTGATAGGCGGATTGGGAAGCTACCAGTTCCACGGCGTAATCTGCTTGCAAAAGGTATTTTACGGTTCGCACGGCGTAAATCAATCCCGAGGCACCGGAAACGCCAATAATGAGAGGGCGTCGGTGGCGGACGCGATCGCAGTTGGCACTTGAAGTCATGGAAACTTAGAAAAATAGAAACCTGAAGGAAAGTTCGATCGATATCCAGTCAATAGCAGAGGGTAGCCCCTGCAGGCTACCCCTGGTTTCTTCAACCTTAAAATTATTCCCAATTTGGGGAAATCCAACCAAAATTAGCAAAAATAGGAAAGTGGCAGGGACTATTCCTCCTCTCCCCTGTAATTGCCATAGCTATCGTCCTCATCGTAGCCGTAATCGTCATAACCGTTGGTGGCTTCGCTGCCGCCGCCAACCACCACTAGGTCGATTTGCTGGCGGTAGTAATCCACGCTTTTCACTTGTACGACCACGTTGTCTCCCAGGCGGAACTGGCGTCGGTTTTTCCTGCCCACCAGGGTTTGCTGGCGGGAACGGTATTCGTACCAATCGTCTTTAAGGGAGTTAACGTGGACCAAGCCTTCCAAACGTAGGGGAACGTCGCCGTTGGTTTCGTCGAGGGTAATTTCTACGAAAAAGCCGTAGGATTGTACGCCGGTAATCAAACCTTGGAAGGTTTCTCCGATTTTCTCTTTGACCACGGCGGTTTTTTGTAAGCCGATTAAATCCCGTTCGGCTTCTTGAGCTAGCTGTTCCCGTTCGCTGAGGTTGGCCACCACGGAAGTCAGTTCGGTTTCAAACTGGTTATGAATATCGGGGGGGAGAACGTTCCAGTTGATTTGACCGTGGCAGGAGGAGTGATGCAGGTTGACCTGTTCTTTGGAACGGGTGGAACGGCGGTTGCGCCCCAACCGGAAGACAGTATCGAGGATTCGCTGCACTAGCAAGTCGCAGTATCGCTGGCAGGGGGAGGTGAAATGGGTGTATCCTGCTTCGGAGGCAGTGCCAAAGTGCAGTCCGGAATGGGTGGTGTATACGGCTGGTTTGAGGGAAGATTCCAGCTGGTAGGTGAGAATGCGTTCGCCGGGCGAGGAGCGGAATTGAATGAGAAAACGCTGGTAGTCCTGGGGATGGACGTTTTCTTCGTCTTCGAGGTACAGGTCGATGTTCTGTTGGCTGCCCAGTTGAATGAGTTCTTGAACTTCTTCCAAATCCGGGGGATGCTGGACGCGGTAGATCCCGGGAACGCCCAACTGTTGCAGGTGTTCGGCGATCGCTTGGTTGGCCAGCAGCACAAATTCGCAGACCATGGATTGGGCGTCGCTGGTGATGTTGGTGACCCCCAGGGGCCCTTCGTCGTTGTAGTGGTTGAACCCTTCTTCTAGCTGCAGTTCAAAAGCACCCCGCTGCCAGCGCTGGGATTTGAGGGTTTGGCTGAGTTCCAAAAACTGATTGAGGTTTTCCCGGACGTTGGGGGGCAGGTCTTCTTCGTCGTAGTTGCCGTCAAATACCTGCTGGGTTTGGGTAAAGGTGAGGGTCCGGTCCACTTGAATGGCACTGGGTTGGATTTCGTATTCCAGGATTTCGGCGTCCGAATCCATAATCAACAGCAGACTATATGCCAAGCGATCGCCCCCTGGCGTGAGGGTACAGATGGGGGTCAGCGCATCGGGCAACATGGGAATGACGGTATTGCCCAAATGTACGGAAATTCCCCGGCGCTTGGCTTCTTTATCTAAATCGGACCCCGCTTCGATGTAGTGGGCCACATCGGTGACGTGGATGCCCAAACGCCAGCGTTCTTCGTCGATTTTGTCCAGGGTAAAGGCATGTTCGATGGGCAGGTGGGTGCCGCCTTTGGTTTTCAGATCTTCGTGGCTGAAGCTAAAGGTGAGCAGGTTGCGCAGGTCCAAACGTTTTTTAATCTCTGACTGCCGGACGCTGCCTTGGATATTGCTCGCTGCCTCTAACAAGGACTCGGAAAAGGCTTTGGGCAAATCGTGCTTGCAGGAGACAATGTCAATATCGGAGGCAGCTTCCGCATCACGACCAAGGATTTGGGCGAGTTTGCCCACCGGAGGATGGGACCCCAGCGGATAGCGCTGCACTTGAACGTCTACAATGTGGTCCACGGCTGCCTGGAGGTCAATGCCGTTGGGTTGCAGTTCGATTTCAAACAGCAAGCGATCGTCAAGGGGAACGGCAGTGTATTCTCCGGATTCGTTTTCTTTTACCCGCGCCAGAACCGAGGGGTTGGCCCGTTCCACAATTAACCGTACTTCTCCTTCAGGACGGCGGCGGCGACTGCCTTCTTTGAGGATTTTGACCAAGACGCGATCGCCGTTCCAAGCGGTACTCAGATGGCATTCTCGAATGTAGATATCTTCGGCATCTTCCGCATCTTGAATGGCAAAGCAAAAGCCCTTGCTCGAACAACGCAGCTTGGCTTCCACCACGTTATCTTCTTGGACGCGGCGGTAACGACCCCGTTCTTTGACCAACAGGCCGATTTTTTCTAGGGCTTCGAGGGTAATATAAAATTTCCGTAGGCTGGCTTCGTCCTGACAGCCGAGCTTTTTCTCCAAGGCCCTAGGAGCGACGAGCTTTTCGTTGGGTAAGTTGGCGAGTAGTGTAAGAATTGAAAATTCCATGCAGCAATGCTTCCTTTCTTTGCTCGGATGAAACTAAGCGAAAACGCTACGCAGTCCTTTCTCCCGTACAGTAGCTTGTTTGAATGGTTCCTTCTCGTTGGTTGGGACCGAGCTGGCTGCAGCCAGGTGTTCCCAGCGTATCGAACCAGGGGGGACCAAGGCAGCCAAAGTCGGTAGCGTTCGATCCAAGGGCAGCCGGTTTTGCGAGCAACCCTTTGCTTTGGTCTTGAGGCGAGCGGTCCCAGCAGTCGCTCGGGTGTTTGTGAATGGGACCGAAGGGGGTAGCCTCCTCCCCTGGCTAGGAAACTGTTTGACAGCAAAGCAACTCCGGTGGGTTTTGGTGCGCTCGTTGCGTTGGCAAGATATCGCTCTACACAAGGCAACCCAATCCATTGGCTACAGTCTCAATCGAATGGAAAGGTTCCCATCGATGGTTGGCGATTGGTGGGAGAAGGCACCCGCGTGGTGGGGGCGTCGTTCGGGAAAACAGCTTTGGTGGTTGCCGCTGCTGCTTTTCCGCCATTGGGCTGCTGGGGTTGAACTTGCTGCCAGAAACGACACCGAACGCTGTGCCATGCAGGTGCTGGCTGGTTCCTCCCAACTGTTGCTTTGGAGCTAATGGAAAGCTGATTTGCTACTGAGCAACTTGTTGGTTGAGTAGGGAGTCAATACAAACGCTGGCAACAAAGATAGGAGATTTGGCACTGCGTAGGCTGAGGATCTGGTTGCTATTTTAGCAAAAGATGGACCCAGCCAATGGGTCGATCGCGCGATCGCGTTTGGGTTGGCTGGCAACTTCTGAGGTAAACTGTAGACCGCCGCTACCAACTGAGTGAGGGAAAACGGGGCAGGCTGCCACCATTGACCAAGCCAGCATCTAGCAAAAGGCGAATGCTACCTTAAAGAACGAGACCCCCTGTTGTGGGTTGCTTTCGCTATCGATAGTTGCCACTGCAAGCCTTGGAAAAGGGAAAACCATGTTGGCTCGATTTCAAGCAAAATACCCAGGCGGTTCCCTGATTTCGGAGCTGCTGACTATCCACGAAGGCAAGTACGTGGTGAAGGTACTGGCACAAATAGACGGCAAGACGCTGGCTACGGCACTGGCAGCTGCAGACACGGTGGAAGCGGCTGAAGACCGAGCCCGCGATCGCGTTTTGATTGCCTGCGACATCAACCCCTCTGCTGCTACCGAAGACCCACCGCCTTCTCCAACGCCGGTTGCCTTTCCTGAGAAAGAGATGCCTGCCACACCGATGCCTTCCCCAACCAACTTCCGTACCGAAGCTTTCCCCATGCCAGCTGCCTCCCCAGCTTCTGGGGAACATACCACCTCCGATTTCTCCAGCAATACCCAGTTGGAGGATGACGATACGCAACCCGCCCCACCGGCGAAAGCAGTTGGGGAATCACCGGTGGATTTGTCGGATATTATCGTGCAAACCGATATTGAAATGAAGCGGTTGGGTTGGGGCAAAGAAGAAGGACGTCGCTATTTAGAAGCTACTTACAACAAGCGATCGCGCCAGCAGCTAACCGAAGCGGAACTGCATTCGTTTTTGGAATATTTGCGATCGCTACCCACGCCGGAAAAGTAGGGAAACAAGCGTTGCTGCTGTTTCCTCCCTACTTTTCTAGGGGCACCTTTTAGACGCCGGCGGCGGCTGGTGCTTTCAGGGAACGACGTTCGATGACCCGGTCAATCAGACCGTATTCCTGCGCTTGGTGAGCCGACATAAAGAAATCGCGCTCGGTGTCTTCTTCAATCCGAGAAAGGGGTTGCCCGGTGCGTTCGGAGAGAATTTGGTTGAGACGGTTCTTGTGGTAAAGAATTTCCCGCGCTTGAATTTCAATATCGGAAGCCTGACCTTGAGCGCCACCGAGGGGTTGGTGGATCATAATGCGCGAGTGGGGGAGACTGAGGCGTTTGCCAGGTGCCCCTGCCCCCAACAGGAAAGCGCCCATACTCGCTGCCAAACCCACACAAATGGTGCTGACATCGGGGCGTACGTGGTTCATGGTATCGAAAATGCCCATGCCAGCGTTGACCGAACCCCCTGGAGAATTGATGTACAGGTAGATATCTTTTTCCGGATCTTCTGCTTCTAAATACAGAAATTGCGCCACGATTAGGTTGGCTAGATCGGAATCAACTGCCTGCCCGAGAAAGACTATACGTTCCCGCAACAGGCGAGAGTAAATGTCAAATGCGCGTTCGCCACGACCGGATTGTTCGATTACGGTAGGAATCATGATAAAACGATATGCTGCGTCTTAGTTTACTTTTATTGTATTAAGTTTTGCCCGGTTGCGGAAACGTTTGTCTGTGGATTTACCCAAGATACTTCCCCTTATGGGGATTGCCAGAGTTTAAAGCTTTGGTCGCGGCTACCGCTAAACAAAACCCTTCCATTGCTGTTGAGGGCGATATCGTTGACGGTTTGCCGGTGTTCGGTCAGGTAGGCGATGCGCTCGGAGGTTTGAAAACGCCAGATTTGAATGCTTTGGCTGGCGAAAACCACGTGTTTGTTATCGGGAGTAAACAGCACGTCGTTCACCGCTCCTTCGCCGCTGGGAAAGGCATGGAGCTGCTGTCCGGTTTCTCGACGCCAAATCCGAACCGTACCGTCCTCGCTACCGCTGGCAATTAACTTACCGTCGTTGCTAATTGCCACGGCATTGATGGCACCTTGGTGACCCTTGATGGTGCGTATGGGGGTCTCTTTTCGCAAATTCCACAATTTGATGGTTCCGTCGGCACCACCACTGGCGATGATGCTGCCGTTGGGCGCGATCGCTATATCGTTGACCGGCGCTTGATGGTTGAGGGTCTCCAGCAGTTGTCCGGATTGGACTTCCCAAGTTTGGATAGTGCCGTTTTCGCTACCGCCGATCAAAATTGACCCTACGGAACTAAAGGCAATGGCATTCACCCGACTGGTAGGTTGGGTAATGGTGAGATACCGCTGCCCTCCTTTTAATTTCCACAGGCGGATGTTGGTATCGCTGCCGCCTCTAGCCAGGAATTCACCGTCGGGGTCGATGGCCAAACTGGTCACCACCACCCTGCTGGTGGCTATGTTGTGTGCGGGTTGCGACTCCCCCAACCGCCAAACGCGGATATTGCCGGGTTCGCTACCGGCCAACCATTGACCGCTGGGGTCGATGGCCACTGCTTCTGCATTGCCGCGGCTAGCCATGCTTTCGGTAACCGTAAAGTCGTAACTGCTTCCCCACAACAATAACTGGGATAAGGGGTTGTATGGCAGGGGTTTGTTTTGAAAGTATCCGTATACTTGGATACCGCCCACCACCATCCCCACAACCACAGCTGCGGAGAAAAGTTTGCCTGTTGCCTGGGAAAGCAGGTTCAGCAGCTGGTTTTTCCCCTGGTCCGCTTCCGCGGTTACGGTTTTGGTCATGCCCGTGTTGCTGCTGCCATAATCGTAGCGATTTTTCTCGCCTGCCTCTTTTGCATTGCGATCGCTGTTGCCCAATCCCGCCATAGTAGAAGAGGACCAATCCGCTTGCTCTTCTACTTCCGCCAAACACTGTAAGATGGCGCTGGGTTTTTGCGGCCGCTGCCCGGGAAAAGGGGCCATCATATAATCGATGACATCCGCCAGTTGGGCAGAAATATGCGTTGCTTTATCCCGCCAAATCAACTTGCCCGAACGGGGATTTTCCGAGAAAAACGTAGGTGGTTTGCCAGTCAGCAAAAAGACAAACGTACGTCCAAGGGCAAAAAAATCGGATTGGGGTACGGCTTTGCCGTTCACTTGTTCGGGAGGGGTATAGCCAGGGGAGACAATTCCAGTAACATTTTGTCCCTGACCCACTTTGGCTAAGTAAGTTTCGGTGACTTCCCGCGCTGTACCAAAGTCAATGAGGACCAACTGACCGTTGGGACGCAGCATAATATTGTCCGGTTTAATATCCCGGTGAAAGTAATGCTGGCGATGTACCAACTCCAAAATCTCTGTCAGCTGCTTCAACCAGGTAACCGCGCGTTCCTCAGAAATGGGTTTGTATCCCCGTTTTTTAATCCAATCTTTGAGGGTGGGGCCGTTAATTTTCTCCATGACCAAGCAATGCAAGCTGCGATCGCATCCCTTGGGTTGGAAAGTAAAATACCCATCCGGATCTACATGGGGAATACCGGGCGAGTTGAGCTGGCTGAGGGCATTGGCTTCTTGCTTGAACAGAGAAACGGCTTTCGGTTGACTTTCTAGCAGTACTTTCAGGACCTTGCGTGTCCCGCGATCGGTAATCTCAAAAGTTTTGCCAAATCCACCGCCACCCATGGGACGAACGACGCGATACCTACCCTGCAGCAAAAGCTCCGAACCGCAGTGACGGCAAGTATGCTGGTTGGCATTTGCCGGGTCGTGGGGGAATTGACAATTGGGATTAAGACAGTAACTCACGGGAAATCTTCGATACGTTTGGAAGTCCTGTCGCTTTAGCGCAGGGAGGAAAAACGAACGGCGACGAAAGTCGCCTTCCCCACCAGGGGGGGAGCGAAAAGAGGTGCAGTTTCCGCTCTTTCAGTGTTCTAGCCGGAATCGCCTACTCTGCACAGGGTCATATTTTCCTCGCCCATGTTTTTCGGGCTGGTCGAGCTAACGGCACTGCCTTCCCCATTGTAGGGCGGTTTAACCGTTAACGGCAGGGCGACCAACACTGAAAGCATTTGTCGGTGCCATGACTCTAAAAACCTAGCCCCAAAGGGCGAAGGGCTGGTCAGCTACCTGAAGCTGGAGGCATGAAGCCCCGTGCTTCAGGCGGGGGTGCTGACGGTAAGTACGGCGAGGTTGGCGGTTCCCTTCTAGGTTAGACACCGATGGTGCTTGTGGCACCCAATCCTTGGGACCATCAAATTCAGGGAGATTTTGGACCAAGGAATCGATCGATTTTACTCCAATATAGCTTGCAAGACCGTAGATAAACGGTTTTTCTGCTTCTTTTCTCAAAAACCAATTTTCCTATTATTTGCTTGTTTGCCAGCCATATTCAGGAATTTTAGCCCTCGAGAAAGCAAACCGAAACACAATTTTTCTATAAAGTGCTTTCAATGCCTTCAATGGCTGGATGAAAATAGAAGGCAAATCCCAAAACCGCATAGGTAGCCAACAGCAAAACTCCTTCCAGCCAATCGGACCGTCCGTCGGAACTCACCGAGTTAGCGACCAAAACGGCAACAGCAACAGCCACCAATTCAAAGGGGTTAAAATCCAAATCCATGGGTTGCCCTGTTAGCCACCCAAACAGGACCAGAACGGGTGCCACAAAAAGCGCAATTTGCAGGCTCGATCCCACTGCCACCGTTAGCGACAAGTCCATTTTATTCTTCATAGCGACGGTAATGGCGGTAGCGTGTTCGGCGGCGTTGCCAATAATGGGTACCAAAATCACCCCAGTAAACAAAGCGGTTAAGCCCAAACTTTCGGTGGCTGCTTCTAGGGAACCCACTAGCAACTCCGATTCTACAGCCACCAATAAGGTACTGCCTAATAGCACTCCTGTCCACAACCAAAGATTGGGTGGTTCCGGAGGTTTTCCCTCTTCTTGGGCAAATTCCGCTTCTCCCACATCGCACAAGTAGGAGTGGGTTTTCATGGAAAACAACAGGGTCAAGCCATATACAATCATTAAAATGACAGCTACAGCCACTGAGAGACGCTGCATGACAATTTCTTCAATTCCATCGGATGTATAATTCACTGCGGTTGGTAACAAAACGGCGACCACGGCTAAATTCATCGCCGAAGCGTTGAGACGGGCAAAAACTGAAGGGAAGGTTTGTTCTTTGTACCGGATGCCTCCCAATAGCATGGACAATCCCAAAACCAGCAGCAGGTTGCCGATAATTGAACCGGTAATACTGGCTTTTACTACTTCCACCAAACCAGCATTGAGGGCAATTAAGGCAATAATTAATTCGGTGGCGTTGCCAAAAGTAGCATTGAGCAATCCGCCCAAAGTGGGTCCAGCTACGACGGCGATTTCTTCGGTGGCACTACCCATCCAAGCGGCTAGGGGCACAATTGCTAGAGAAGCGCTAAGAAAAGTGACCAACGGTCCCCATTCTAGGAAATGGGCGGTAATGGAAATCGGGATAAAGACCAATAAAATTAGGAAAAAAGGATTTTTCGCTGACATGGTAAGGGGTCCTCAATCATCTTTATTCGCATTTTTTGAACATTTATCTGCCACTAATACTGATTTTGACTGAATTTTGCCATGGTTTTTGCCACCACTAATGCCATTTGGTGTGGGGTTTCTCCCCTTTCTCAACTAACTTAATGGGAAGCTGAATATTTCTTCCCACTGTGGTTGTACCAAATTCCCGAAACGAACAATCGAGAGAATTCCTCAATTTTTTGCGGGAGTGCCCTTGAAAAGGGAAAAAATGGATGGAATTGGTATTTTTGGTGGTGGGGATTTGGTCTTTTCCGTTGGGAGGACAGAAGGCGATCGGGCGCTCGTGGACTCGTACAAATTCAATGCTAGATTATAACACATGAGGCCAACGGAACAATGTGATTTCTCTCACTCTGGGCAGCGATCTCCGGAATGGTTTTCCGCTTCTGTTTTTAAAAATTTTTCTAAAAGTTGTCTGCTAACTTACCTCGATCGCTTTTTGCTGTTCTGGTGCAGTTACGGTAGGTAAAGAAATGCTAAACGTACTGCCTTTTCCAGGAGTAGAACGAACGCTGACTGTCCCCCCCATACCTTCTACGAGGGTTTTGACGATCGAGAGTCCTAATCCCGTCCCGCCTGTAGAACGAGACCTGGCTTCGTCGCCGCGATAAAAACGATCGAAAATGCGAGCTTGTTGGTCTAGGGGAATGCCCACGCCGCGATCGCATACGTGAATCAGAGCGCTGTTTTGGTTACTTTCCAATTGCAAGGTAATGGGTTGGTCTGGGTCAGAATAAGCGATCGCGTTATTGATTAAATTCAACAATACTTGTTTGAGGCGATTGCGATCGCCGGTGGCTACAATATCGGTAGCTGCCGGAGAACACCAAATCTCCCGCTGGCTGTACTGTTTGGCCATACTTGCTAGTTCCTTGAGCAGGTCGTTGAGGGAAATGGTTTCTACATAAAAATGCAAGTAACCGCTGTCGGCGCGGGCCAAATCCAGCAAATCCTGCAACATGCTAATGGTACGTTCCGCTTCTGTAGAAGCAATTTCCAACGCTTCCCGCTGCGGTTCGCTTAAATTCTGTCCCCGTCTCAAAGTAGATTGCAGGTAACCGCGAATAATCGTCAGTGGCGTACGCAACTCGTGGGAAACATTGCTGACAAACTGGCGCTGGTTTTCCCAGGAGTTTGCCAAATGCAGCAGCATTTTTTCGCAGGTTTGGGCAATATCGCGGACCTCCGTTGGGGCTTTTTCCAAATCCATTTGTGCTTCTTTGAGCGCCTCTGGAGAAATTTTGTGGGTAATATTACTAAGGCGTTGCAAAGGTTGTAGCGATCGCCGTACGTAAATGGCAATGGCAATGCTCATCGCCACCAAAGCCAAAAAACTAGCAAAATTCAAACTCCGGGTCATGGCAATTAACATAGTCTGGTGAGGGGTAATGTCTTGGGCTACGTACAAACTCCCCATATCCAGTCCCTTTACTTGCAACGGTTCCTGACAAGCCACGTAGTATCGTTCTCCCACTTGAAAAACTTGAGCCAATCCCGGTTGTTCTACCGATTGCGTTAATTTCTGCCGCAGGTTATCCGTATGTCCTTGCAAAACAGCGGATGCTTCCAAAACTTGCCCACTTTCGGTTACCCACAACAAAATATTGTCAGCGCTCATGCTCTCAATGGCAGGCTGCAATCCACTTCTGGCTGTTTCCCCCTTGGCGTAGTGTTCTACAACGCTGGGAAATCGTTCGGAAACATATTCTATATTTTTTTTATAAGTATCTACTAAAATGGCTTGCATTTTCCGCCCCGTCCACAGGGTAACGCTGCCCAAACTCAAGACGGAAACCAGCACCATTCCTAGGGTCAGGCGCGATCGCAGGGAATTGTGATGGTTTGGTTGTTGCCACTGACGTAGTAGGTGAGTCCAAAACATGGATGGTCTCCACATCCACCAAAGATGTCTTCACCCCTATGGTACCGGGCTTTTCTGAGAAATTCCTGAATGCTGGTGTAGATGGTGGTGAGTTGGGCGTGGGAAGAGAGGGAAGAAGTTTTCAGGAACATGGTAGAGTGTACTATATTAAGCGGCAGGTGGAGCGTATAAAACTGTTCTGAAAACCAACCATCGGCGAAACCAGAAAATTATACTGAAATTATTGATGATGCCTACGTCTTTACAAAATGATATCGGCGATCGCTTGAGCCAAGCTTTACAACATGTTTCCATTTCCGAAGATGCCATCGAACAGTTGCGCTATCCCAAAGCCAGCCTGACAGTATCCATTCCCGTACGCATGGATGATGGTTCTCTGCGGATGTTTCAAGGCTATCGCGTTCGCTACGACGATACCAGAGGTCCTACCAAGGGCGGCGTTCGCTACCATCCCCGGGTTACCCTAGAAGAAGTCCAGTCGCTGGCCTTTTGGATGACGTTTAAATGTGCGGTGATGGATTTGCCCTTTGGCGGGGCCAAAGGGGGCATTGCCCTCGATCCGAAAGAACTTTCTAAATTAGAGCTAGAACGGCTAAGCCGCGGCTACATTGATGCGATCGCGGATTTTATTGGACCGGATGTGGATATTCTCGCCCCTGATATGTACACCAATGCAACCATTATGGGGTGGATGATGGACCGCTACAGTACGATCCGCCGCCAGCATGCGCCGGCTGTGGTGACCGGCAAACCCCTTACTTTGGGAGGCAGCCAGCGTCGGGATACTGCCACCGCTATGGGAGCTTATTTAGCGATCGCTACCATTATGGGCAAATTTTCCCAAAAACCCAACCAAACCACCGTTGCCATCCAAGGATTCGGCAATGCTGGGGCGGTTTTAGCCACCGAACTTGCCCAAGCTGGTTACAAAGTGGTTGCTGTTAGCGATTCGCAAGGGGGGATTTACGCCAAGCAAGGTTTAAATATTCCCAGCTTGCGTCAATACAAAGAAGCCAATCGCAGCATGAAGGCGGTTTACTGTCAAGGCAGTGTTTGCAATGTGGTAGAACACGAGGTGATTAGCAATGAAGAGTTGCTGCAGCTAGATGTAGATATTTTGATTCCTGCTGCTTTGGGCAATCAAATTACTGGGGAAAATGCCCACAAAATCCGTGCTAAGTGGATTTTTGAAGTTGCCAACGGTCCAATTACCCCACACGGCGATCGCATTTTAGCCAGTCGCGGCGTACAAGTGGTTCCCGATATTTTGGTCAATGCTGGCGGCGTAACCGTTAGTTATTTTGAATGGTTGCAAAACCGCAGCGGTTTGTACTGGCGTGGTGAGGAAGTTTCCCAACGTTTGCAAGAGAGAATGGTCCACGAAACTGAATGCGTTTGGTCTTTGGCACAGGAAAAAGATATTGACTGTCGTACGGCGGCTTACGTACGCGGTTTGCAACGTTTGGGAGAAGCGATTGTGGCAAAAGGAACGCGGGATTATTATCTTAGTTGATGTTTCTGATACTTTCTAACCACCAGCGATCGCCTACAATTTTTCATCTCTTGAAAACTACGTTCCGCACCTCGATTGGGAAAAGTGAGTCTCGCACTAGCTTTTATACAAATTGGCCACAAACTCGCCGTATCCGTTATACAAAAGTGTCGGTCGGGTTTCGTAGGAAAACGACTCGACATTGCCAATAAACCGTTCTTGGGCTTGCGACCAGCGGGGATGGGGAACGTTGGGATTGACGTTGGCTTCAAAACCATACTCGTTGGGTTGCAACGTATTCCAAAATGTTGCCGGTTTTTCGGCGAGAAACTCGATTTTCACAATGGATTTAGCGCCCTTGAACCCGTATTTCCAGGGAATCACCATGCGAATGGGGGCACCGTGTTGTTTGGGCAAGTCATGACCGTAGATTCCCGTCGCAAAAAAGGCCAATTCGTTGGCCATTTCTTCAATACGCATCCCTTCCACGTAAGGCCAGGGCAGGTCTACCCCCAGCATCGACAAACCCGGTCCTTTGGTAATTTTGGGGTCGTAGAAAGATTGAAAGCTGACGTATTTAGCTGCGGAGGTAGGTTCTACGTCTTGTAGCAGTTTGTACATGGGAAATCCCACCCAAGGCAGTACCATGGACCAAGCTTCTACGCAACGAAAGCGGTAGATGCGTTCTTCTAAGGGAAATCGTTTTTTGATGTCGTCGATGTCGTAGGTACGTGGATTTTTCACCAATCCCGTGACTTCCACTTGCCAGGGTTCGGTGGGTAGTGCTTGTGCTTTTTTCCACACTGATTTGCCACCGCCAAATTCGTAGAAGTTGTTGTAGGTGGCGGCGATATTGGGGTTGGTGATTTCTCGCTTGGGAACGGGAATATCTGGGTGGCGGGGATAGGCACCAACATCGTAGCTGTAGTTGGGTTTTTTGGCGCTGTTTTGGTGGTTTCCCCCCGGGCTGCATCCGGTAGCGGCTAAAATGGTACCGCCAATGCCAGCTTGCAAGGCACTTTTTAAAAAGCGACGGCGGTTGATGTAAATGGCTTCGGGGGTGATTGCGCGCTCGGAGAGTTGCCAAGGCGGCCGGATGTGAATGAATGGCATGGCGCGAGTGAAGTGCAATACCTATAGAATAGAGAATTTTCCGGCAAAATTCAAGTGGCGATCGCCGGTGTAGTTTGCAGATATCTTTGGCATTTGCTAAAAAATTTTTATATTGGTTTTAGATCGATCGGTGTGATATTTAGGGAATACAACAGTTATGGGAAATGGCTTTGAACGCAACCATTTCCCCAGATTTCGATTCGCTTTGATTTAGGGAGAGTAGCGCAATCTTTGCAGCGTTAAAACAATGGAAGCGGTGAGGACGACGGTCCAACTCCATTCCGGCAGCAATTGTAAAAAGGATAGCAGTCCACCAACAGCTGTTCCCAACAAAGCAGCCACATAGGCCGTAAAAATGACTGCGATCGCGGTTATGAAAATAAAAAGAAGTTCTACCATAATTCCCCCCAAGGGTCACCACATCTCGATCCCCACTTTTATTTTTCCATACTTTTTACACAAACGGGGAGAATGTCACAAAAACTTCATAAACTTGTGAAAACATTTGTAACTTTATACTCGATAGTTGTTGTGCTTGGGTAGGGAAAATTGCCGCGTGAGCCAAAGGGCAAGAACCAGAACGGTTCCTTGAATTTGCCAGGGTGCCAAAATTAAGCCAATTGCCGTGCAAAGCAAACAAATGCACAAAGCCAGGATGCGATAAATTTCTTCTGCGATACAGGCGTACAAACAGACAGCGACGGCCGCAATAAAAACGGGAATCAAAAATAGGGGAAACATGGTGAAACTCCTTAGGGGAATGTTGGCGGATGTATGGAGATCTGGTACGTGCGTCTTTATCTTGCAGCTACACTAGAGAACCTCTAGTATCAGGATAGATAACCAATCGCTAGACAGGTGCGATCGAACAAACATCGAGTCGCGATCGCGATCGCCAAATCGGGTGTATGGTGAACGATAATGATGTGACCGAGGCTGGTGAAAAAATTATCTGTCGGCGATCGCATCAGGTACAACCAAGACGGGTACACTAGATCGGGAATTTTTCCCCGAGTTCGCAGCTGTGGGTGGTTGGAGAGGGTCCTATGGGTGGGTGCTGGTCTACGCGGTATTGCGGAGGTATTGGCTGCTGAGAGCCTCCGATCGGGTCGCGGTCGCATAGGGAAAAAGTTAGGATACAAGTACGTAGCGGAATCATGTAGCGGTCGTAGTTATGTATTCATAATTTTGAAGGACAGGATCCCCAACTATGCGTAATATTGCCGCTTTGCTAAACCGAATTGTTCTGTTTGGCACTGGCTTGGGATTGCTGATTTGGGGGATTACCTTATTATGGGGGCGGATGGCAGCGGTAACCACGACTGAAGCTTTTGTTAACGGTCGGATTACCACGATTCGTGCCCCCATCGATGGTGTTATCAAGCAACTGCACTCGTTACAAACGGGCACTTCAGTGGCTGCTGAGGAAGCGTTGCTGAATGTGGTAGATCCCCTGGCCAACTCTCAAGACCTGCAACAGCGTTTATCTGAATTAGAACTGGCACAAACGAGGCTAGAAACGTTAAACCAGAGGTTGAGACAGGAAATTCCTGTTTACGACCCGCGTACGGCCGAGTTGCTTTTGAATATTAGCGATTTGGCTCTGAGAACGCAGCTACAACAAGCTCAGTTGGGTTTGGATGTAACGCTGGCTAACAATCAGGTGGAACAGGCAAAGCTGGATTTGGAGATTGCCCGGGCAGAGGCGGCGCTGGCACGCTCGAAATTGGAAAAGTTTCAAACCTTGGCGGATGCAGGTGCGATCGCCCGCCTGTCGCTGGAGGAAGCGAAAAACGAGGAGCAGGTAAGTTCTTTGCAGGTGCAGCAAGCCAAAAAGGCTCTGGAGAAGGCCAAATCGGAGCTGGCAGCCAAGCAACAGCTAAAACAGCGGGCAGAAGCGATCGCCGAAAGCCGGATTTCCTTGTTACGATCCAGCCAAGAATTGCCCTCGGAAATAGAACAGGAGCGCCGGCGTCGCCGACAAGATCTTACCCTGGAAAGGCAAGAGATTATGGCCCGCATTAGCACCCTGCGCCAGGAAATCGAGCTGGCAAGACAGGTGGCTCGCAACCGTAGTGCCGACCTGGTGAGGGCACCCAGAACAACAGTGATTTGGGAGGTTTTGGTGCAAGAAGGGGAGCGTGTCATTGCCAACCAACCCTTGATAGAACTATTGGATTGTTCTTCTCTGTGGGTGGAGGCGTTTGTTACGATAGATGATTTGAAGCGTTTTGGCATTGGCGCTAGTGCCGACATCAAATTGCACTATCGTGAGGATACCCTGGAAGGAGAAGTGAAAACCATTCGCTCTTATTTGGGCGGGAACTCGGATTTGGGCAAGGATGTTGCCGTGCAACCCCCTGACTTCAGGCGCAAGCAACTTGTTCAAGTTCGCATTGAGTTGGACGAGGAAGCCCGTTTTTTTGACGAAGACCTGGAATATACGGAGACAAATACCCCAATTCGTCCTAAATTTTGTAATGTCGGGCAGTTGGTTCAAGTGGAAATTACTCCGACCCGTCAGTGGAATCGGAGACAGTCTCCCTGGTTTTCTCTTTTTTAAGGAATCATAAAATTGTTTGGGCGGGGGAGAGGTTGCATAGGGAGCAATTTTGGTTTCTATTTGTTATAGTGAGGTTTTTTTTATTCCTCTAGTCGAACCGAGCACAGTTTGCAACTGCTGGAGGCATAATGGGTCTTGCCTTCCCAGTAAAACTACTTATGTTGATTCATTGTTTTTTGCGCGTCTATTTTCACAGGATCTTTAAATAGATTCTCGATATACTAGCGTATATTGCCAGTATGACCGTGTACATTTACGTTTTTTTGCGGTTGACATACGCCATTTGGCCGATGGATCTAACCGTAAAATTGCGGATAATGAAAGTGGGTGAAAGTAGATTGTGCATCTACTTCTAAGGAGGGTGTACCAACCATGTTTGTAAAAACCAACAGCGATCGCTGTTCGCTCATCAGGATTTTCCGTAGCAACGGCGGGAAAACTCGCAAGGTCTTGTCGGCTTTGGGGATTGTCCCGATTGGCAGTGTTTTATCGCTAACTGCCATGGCTTCCTGGGGAAATCCCGTACGAGCCGCCTCGTTTGACTACAAGTTCGAGACCGTACCTACCGATTTGAATGTTAGCAGTTTTTTCACCAGTGACGGACTGCCTCCCAATGCCCAACCCAACGCAGATAATGTCATTCCAGACCCCAACAATGGCGTGCAAGTGGTGCCAGAGCAAGATGGCGTACTGCGCTTGACGGGTAGCGGCAGACAATGGCAAAAAACTTCCGCTTGGCAAACCAACCCCCGAGCGATCGCAAACGGTTTTGAAACCACATTCCAGTTTCAAATTTCCGATTTGCGAGACGAACAACAAACCGACCCTACCATCAACGGCGGCGTTCCTGCTGATAGTAGCGGCAATTTTGGCGGCGATGGATTTGCCTTTGTGTTGCAAACAATAGGTAGCGACGCCATTTCCGATATCGGTGGTGGCGACCTAGGCTACGGTAGCCTCAATAATACCCTCGCTATCGAATTCGATACTTGGGACAATACGAATGATTTCGAGCAGTTTGGTGATAGTACCATCGATCCCCTGAATCGGGAAACCAGCAACCATATCAGCATACAAGGCATTTCCGAGGCACCCGGCGCAGAAATTTTCGGGGAATTCCCCCGCAATTCTCTTGCCTTTCAAGGAGGTAACGATCTTCCGAATTTATCCAGCGGAAATATTTTTGAAGTAACCATCCGCTACGAATCCAGCAATTTAGAAGTATTTTTAACCGATACTTCCGATCTTTCTGGGACTTCCGATACTTATTCTTTATCCGTGGAGAATTTCAACTTAACGGATATTTTGTCTGGAAAAAATGCCTGGGTTGGTTTTACCGGCTCCACAGGAGGCTCCTGGCAAAATCAAGATATTCTAGAATGGTCGTTTGAGACGCTGGAAGACAACAAGGTCCCCAAAGAGGTACCAGAATCGGATTCTTGGTTGGCAATCCTAGGAATTGCCAGCATAGGAATTGGTGGTTGGTTGTGGCGTCGTCGTTCGTAAAGTAAAACGATTGTAGAAATATTGGTTGTTAAAAGAGGGTTGAAGATGGTTGGCTGTAACCATTGAACCCCTTCTTTTTTGATTCCATCGTTCCATCGTCGATGCCACTTTTTTATTTCCTCTTTTCTCTATTCGGAAAGAACCTCTTCAGGGTCGCTATCTACAGCATTTCTGCCTGTTTTTAAAAATGCCATGCTGCTGCAAATAACGACCTTGAAATTCCTAAAAAAATGCCAAAAAAATAAAAAAACAGTGGCTAGTTCTAGGAATGTAAGCCATCAATCTAGCCAGCGTTTCTATCCAGAATTTAGTTTTCGGGCGTGGAATTTCTTTGTCATTGCTTTATTTACCAGCCTCAATATTTGTAATTGGATTTTCTTTTCGGAAAGCTTAAACGGCATTCTTGACAAACAGTATATTTTTGTTCCGACAGCTATGGTTATGGGGGCAACACTGGTTTTGCGTTCTACTTTCCAGAATGTACCGCCCTTTTGGATTCGTTTGCTTTTATTATTAGGAGGATCCTACTTAAATATACGATATTTCTGGTGGCGCGCTACCGAAACATTAATTTTGGATTTATACAACGGTCCCTTAAGTATCGGAGTGTTTTGCATGGAACTAGTAGCCATCGTCAATATGACGTTGGTTGCTTATCAAACGGTTTATCCTACCAATCGCACTCCGGAAGCCGATCGAGGTGCAGAACGTATCCAACAGGGATATTACGCCCCCAATGTAGATATTCTTATTCCTACTTTAAACGAATCTATTTCTATTCTTAAACGAACGTTGGTGGGATGCATGACCATTAACTATCCCCACAAGCAAATTTGGGTACTCGATGATGGCAAACGTCCGGAGGTAAAAAAATTGGCTCGGGAGTTGCGTTGCAACTATTTGAGTCGAGAGGAGAGGCGGCACTATAAAGCGGGCAATTTAAATTTTGGTCTCCAAGCTACGGAAGGGGAAATTATTGTTATTTTAGATGCGGATTTTATCCCGCTCAACCATTTTTTAGAACGAACTCTAGGTTTTTTTGAAGACCCGGAGGTGGCGTTGGTGGTCACGCCACAAAACTTTTACAATCCCGACCCGCCAGAGATTAATTTGGGAGGGCGCATTCTTCCCCACGAACAGGCGGTTTTTTATAATATTATTCAACCGGGGCGCGATCGCACCAACAGCATTGTTTGTACGGGAACTTCTATCCTCATGCGGCGAAGTTCTCTAGAAGAAATTGGGGGATTTCCTACAGGAACCATTGTTGAAGATTGGATTGCTGGCATGCTGTTGCAAAGTCGCGGTTACAAAACTGTCTACCTCAACGAACTGCTTAGTATTGGTTCGGCCCCGGAAAGTCTCAGTGCCTATTTGGTACAGCGCATTCGCTGGGCTGAAGGAACCCTCAAGGTATTGTTTAGCCGCTACAATCCTCTCTTGATTCCAGGCTTGAACCTTTTACAAAAGATTAACCATTTTTCCGGAATTTTATTTTGGATCGAACAAGGAATTTTAAGTATTGCTTATATTGCCCCGTTATGTTTTCTTCTATTTGGCATGCGACCTTTAGATACCAATATTCCCGATATTATTTTATATTGGGTTCCTAATTATGTGTTTGCCACTGTTGGGATTTCTTGGGTGATTGGTGCTCGTACGATTTTTGTATCTTTTGTCTACAATGCTTTGCAAACCTTTGCCGTAGTTAAAGTACTGGTACAGGTTTTATTTATGCCCAAAGTTCCTATTTACTTTGACGTAACGCCTAAGGGTGTATTGCGTCGAGAATCTTATATTGATGTTAATTTAACAAAACCAATTATTATATTAATTATCCTGAACTGGATGGCTCTTTTATTTAATTTATTCCGGATTGAAGATTTTAGTACTGCCTATACGATTAACTTGTTGTGGACGGAGTTTAATGCCATTATTTTATGGATTAGTCTGATGGCAGCGATTGATGGAGTTGACGAACGCAAAACGCCGCGGGTTAGTTGTTCGCCTTTATGTAAAATCACCATTCCCCATCAAGATAACTTTCAATTTATCTCGCGGATTTTCGATGTTTCCGAATCGGGGGCATCGTTTCGCAATAACAAAGGCATTCATTTCCAAAAAGGCGATGTTGTCAAAATAGAGTTTATCGGTGACTTTATTGAAGTAGAAGCAGAAGTCAAACGTATAGGAACGAGTATTGGCTGTCAGTTTTTGCCAATGGAGTTGCAGCAAGAGTTACAAATTATGGAGTTTGTTTATTGCCGTCGGGAACACTGGCCGCAACCGAAAGTAGCGGATGAAATTCGTTCCTTAAAAGCCTTGGTGAAAAGCTTGTTTATTATCTATCCACTGCAACGACGAAAATAATAGAAAGCTTGAAATTGGTGCCCAAACCGCTAAGATAGGAGGGAAGGTAGGTGCTACTAGGTAGGAAACCAATAACCATTTGCCTGCATAAGAGGATTTTGGTTATTTTTGTGGGAATTTTTGCTATTTTCTATGATTTTCTTCCGTACGCTTTCTCGATTCGTCGTCTATTGTTAGCTTTATGAAACGTTGGGTGCTATTTGGTTCGATCGTTATTTTGGCGATCTTAGTGCTTTCTAGTGTTCGCCAACTCTGGTTGCAAGCGCAGGAAACTGTCAATGGTAGCAAGTATTTAGCCAACTTAGCTGATGCTGCGAAAACCAAGCTGCACAAAAAGTCGGTGGGATTCTTGGTCAGCTATCAAACCAAAAATCCGCCGGAAAATAACTTCGATCGCGCCTTACGAGATGTTGCCTTTACCTACGATAATGCGGTGGCGGCCATTGCCTTTATTGCCACCGGCGATCGCTTGCGCGCCAAACAACTGGTAGATTCGCTAGTATACGCGCAAAACCACGATCGCTTCTATGAAGACGGACGCTTGCGCAATGCCTATCAAGGGGGCAAACTGGATGCTACCGCCGATCCCATGCCACTGCCAGGATGGTGGGACCGCGATCGCGCTCAGTGGGTGGAAGATGCCTATCAAGTGGGCAGCGAAACGGGAAACATGGCTTGGGCGATCCTAGCTTGGCTGAGCTACTACGAAATCTACGGCAACCGGACCTACTTGCAAGCGGCTACGCGCCTGGGAAAATGGATCGAAGCCAACTGTCGGGATACCCGTGGCAGGGGTGGCTATACGGCTGGGTTTCGTGGTTGGGAACCGGAACCGACTCCCCTCAGATACAAATCCACCGAACACAACATCGATTTGTACGTAGCTTTTTCCCGATTGTACCAACATACGCGCCGGGATATGTGGCGGGAGGGAGCTTTGGCTGCCAAACAGTTTGTCATGTCTATGTGGGACCAGCAAGCGGGGAAATTTTGGACCGGAACCACCCCAGATGGGGTGACCATCAATCGCACTGTGATTCCCCTAGACATTCACAGCTGGGCGCTGTTGGCCTTTTCGGAAAAGGACTTGCCCAACACCCAGCAAATTTTGGATTATGTGGAAACCCACCACCAAACCGAAGATGGTTTCGATTTCAATCAAGACGGTGATGGTATTTGGTACGAAGGAACGGCCCATATGGCCCTTGCCTATCGCAGCTTGGGAAAAAAAAGACCTACAAAGCGATTGCTTGCTTTTTTACAAGCCAGCCAACATGAAAGCGGTGCTTTGTTTGCTAGCAATCGGGAAGGGGGAATTACCACGGGGTTTTTTCTGGATGACGGTTCTCCTTGGCTGTATTTTCGCCGCCTCCATGTGGGGGCAACGGCGTGGTATATGCTGGCAGAAAGTGGTGTAAATCCGTTTTGGGTAAAAAAAAATCCTAGTTTTCTATAAAAACCAGGAAGCATCTGTTGCTTTGTTCTTTGTTTAGCGGAATTGTTAAACTAAGCCGGGCAGTCGCCCACCCGACTCGTCTTCAAAACCGGACTTGATACTTTCGCGTCATCCGGGGACTCAACAATTTGGCTCTTGTCATGAGTACCAAGACTACCATCACTGGCAGTTTTTGCATCGTGGCCATGTTTGTGTAGAAGCTGTAGGTTATCATATTTGTCCTTTCACAATGATTTTTTGGCATTTCCCGATTTCCCTAGTGAGGGGGCAACGTGCAGTGCGGGCAACCAAAAGGCTGAACGTGTGGAAACGCAGCCCTTTGGTTGGCTTCTAGGCTCGAAAAAATTGGGCTTTACTGGGGTTTTTGGGAGATGAGCTTCACGTTTTTCGCCAATCCCAAAAACTGGAGCAGCTGAATGGTCATCCAAGTAAGGTCAATTTCCCACCACTGCATGCCGTGACGGGCCGAATATTGAAAAGCGTGGTGGTTGTTGTGCCAACCTTCGCCGTAGGTAACTAAAGCAACCCACCAGCAATTGCGGGATTCATCGCCAGATTCGTAGGTTTGGTAGCCGAATTTGTGGGTGGCACTGTTGACAAACCAAGTGCAGTGGAAAACCACGACCAAACGCACGAAAACTCCCCAAATGACAAACGACCAGCCGCCGATTAGGTACAACAATCCCCCAAGTGCGAATTGGATGGGGATAAAGTATTTATGACAGAACTGATAAAAGCGATCGCTGGCGATGTCTTTGGTAAAGCGGGGAACTTCTTGTTTGTTGGGAATTTCGTATAGCATCCATCCCATGTGACTCCACCAGAAGCCTTGATGGGAATCGTGGGGATCGTTTTTTTGGTCGGAGTAGAGGTGGTGCATTCGGTGTAAGCCAACCCATTCAATGGGACTGCCTTCGCAGGCTAGGGTACCGCAGAAAACAAAGAAGTATTCCAACCATTTGGGGGTTTGGAAACTGCGGTGGCTCACCAAACGGTGGTATCCCAAAGTAATTCCCAATCCACCAGTGACCCAGTGCAAGACAATGGCAAGGGCTACGGCTTGCCAGCTAAAGAATTGTGGGAAAAAAGCAAGTAAGGCTCCTAAGTGGAGAAAGCCCATGAAGAAAATAACGTACCAGTTAATGGAAAGATTTCGAGAAGAATTGGCAACGGTCATGTAATATCCTTATCTCGTAGGTTTTGATACAACCCGCAAAATTTTATCAAAATATGGGGACAAAAGCTTGCTACAAGTATTTTGCTGCAATTTTTTCAACTTTTTTTTGGATTTTGCCGGTTTCAGCGGCACAGAGAACAACAGAGGGGTTGATTCGGCCCGATTGTAGAATTCCCGTTTCCCGTTTGGGAAGATCTTTAGATTTTTTTTAGATAATTTCTTGCAGGTAGGTTTATGGACGTACGAAACGAAATCGAACAGGCACAACAAGCCTTACAACCGACATTTGCCAGTTTGGACTTACAAGTCAAATTCCACTTGCAACGAATCTTAGATACGTTTCGCCACCACCGGGTAGGCGTGCGTCACTTTGCCAGCGTTAGCGGCTACGGTCACGACGATTTGGGTCGGGAAACCCTCGATCGAGTGTTTGCGGATATTATGGGTGCCGAAGCGGCAGCCGTGCGCGTGCAGTTTGTCTCGGGAACCCACGCGATCGCTTCTGCTTTATACGGCGTTCTCCGTCCGGGGGATGAAATGCTAGCAGTGGCGGGCGCTCCCTACGATACCCTAGAAGAAACCATTGGCCTGCGCGGTGAGGGATGGGGATCTTTGCGGGATTTCGGCATTCGGTACCGACAGCTCGATCTAACGGAAAACGGAGAAATCAATTGGCAAGCCTTATCAACCAGCATCCACTCTAACACACGTTTGGTTTTTGTGCAGCGTTCCTGCGGCTATTCCTGGCGGCAAAGCTTGTGTATATCAGATATTGAGCGCATTGTCAATACAGTCAAACAACAAAATTCCCAAACCATTTGTTTTGTGGATAATTGCTACGGGGAATTTGTGGAATCAATGGAACCCCCGGCGGTGGGTGCGGATTTAATTGCTGGTTCTTTCATTAAAAATCCTGGCGGTACCATTGCTACTGCTGGCGGTTATGTAGCGGGAAGGCAGGATTTGGTGGAAGCGGCGGCTTGTCGGCTGACGGCACCGGGAATTGGCAGCAGTGGCGGTGCTACTTTCGACCAGAATCGCCTGCTGTTTCAGGGATTGTTTTTGGCCCCGCAGATGGTGGCGGCGTCGCTGAAAGGTAGCCATTTAATTGCTTTGGTGTTCCATCGCTTGGGATACACGGTCAATCCCGAACCGTGGGTTCCCCGCCGGGATACGATTCAAGCCATTAAGTTGGGGTCGCCGGAAAAATTAACTGCCTTCTGCCGTGCTTTGCAAAAATATTCGCCGGTGGAGTCGTATGTAGACCCGGTTCCTGCAGCCATGCCGGGATACGAAAGCGAGTTGGTCATGGCGGGAGGCACGTTTGTGGATGGCAGTACTTCCGAGTTATCGGCGGATGGTCCTTTGCGAGACCCCTATATTGTTTTTTGCCAGGGAGGCACTCATTGGACCCACGTAGCGATCGCGTTGGAGGCGGCTATTGAAGCGATCGCGGATTTGTAGGCGTTGCCACGGCAGCAGATGCCTATACAGCAATAAAATCGTTGCTGTCGAGTTGTTCTACCTGTATTCCCGGGAGAATGGCTTGTAATTCTCCGGCGAACCAAACTTGAACCTCCGGTCGGTTGTCGCGAATAAACTCGTCGCGGCCTTGGAAAAAACGCAACTCCAAAAACGAGATATTCCCCGGCAAACCGATCGCATCTTCGCCATTAGCAAAATTAATTATATCGAGCTCGCCGCCTTGCAAAATATAGAGGTCATTGCCAGGACCACCGGTGAGGGTATCGATTCCCCCACCCCCCGCCAGAACGTCGTTGCCAAGTCCCCCGAGGAGTTCGTCGCGACCTTCGCCGCCGTCGAGAACGTCGTTTCCCGGACCGCCAACCATGGCATCTGGACCCAAATTGCCATAGAGGGTGTCGTCGCCGCTGCCACCATCGAGAAAATCGGCATCCCTGCCACCTACCAGGGAGTCATTGCCTTCATTGCCAAACAAGCTGTCATTGCCGGTATTACCAAATAGGCGATCGCTGCCAAAAGCACCGCTTATAAAATCGTTGCCATCGAGACCAACTATGGCGTCTTCACCGGTGGCACCCGCCAAACGATCGTTGCCATTGCCGCCAAAGGTGGGGGGTGGTGGCAAAGCACCGGGAGAGGTATTTTCAAAGAAACGAATCGTACCGTTGGCGTTGCCGACAAATAGGTCTAAGTCGCTGTCGGCGTCGATATCTGCCAAGGCGGGAACGCTGCGAGGACCGGCATTGAAGCCGCTAAAGGGATTGTTGCCACCGACAACTTCCACGAAATTCGGTTGGTTGGGGGTTCCCACGTTCTGAAAAAAGTGCATGCCACCGCTGGCGTCGCCGGCAATGACATCCAAATCCCCATCTCGATCCAAATCACCGAATTCTGGGGTGCTGAATCCCTCGCTTTCGCCGCCGAGGTTGACAAAACTGAGGGGATTGCTTTCCGGGGGAAGTTCGAGAAAAAAGGCGTCGTTGGGGTTGCCTTCGTTGCGTAGGGTATAAATGCGACCGCTGCTGCTACCCACCAAAGCATCCACATCACCATCGCCGTCGATATCTCCGAAGGCCGGTGTGCTATATTGACGATTGCCGCTTTCGTAGCGATCGCCGGGATCGGCGGCCCCCACCAGGTTGGCGAAGCTGGGAAAATTAGGATTGCCGATGTTTTGGAAAAAACGCAGCTGACCGGTTCTCTCGCCGATGAAGCTATCTGGATCGCCGTCGCCGTCTAAGTCGGCAAAGCTGGGTGCGGGGTTGGGGAGGTTCAAACCACCGAATAGGTTGTTGGTGGAACTGCGGCGGATAAAATTGGGGAAGTTGGCGTTGCCGGTGTTTTCAAAAAATTGCAGGGAACTGCTGCCGGTGGTGTCGCTACCGATGAAGGCATCCAGGTCGCCGTCGCTGTCAATATCGACAAAGCTGGGATGGCTAAATGTGCCAACGTCAATGGCGTTGAGAGGGTGAAAATTCCCGGTGCGTTCGGTGAAGGTAACCATAGGCGCGATCGCATTTCTGTTGCTTTTGGAATGGCTGGGATGCCACGTTCATTAAATCATTTTTTGGTTTGACCAGAGGGGGAAGTTCGTGTTCCCCGAATATGGAATCAAAAAAATAGCTGCTTTTTGCCTACTTGCTTGTGGTATAATAAGGCGCTATTGTTTTGAAGTTGGAAGGAAATGGCGCTGTTTTTCGATCGGATATCGCCGTTACGAACGCTCGCTTTCCTGCTAACAATTTTGCTTTGCTCTCCATGCCAAATCACAGAAACGTCAAACCGTTTTTAAAATGGGCAGGTGGTAAAGGACAGTTGCTGCCGCAGTTACAAATGTATTTTCCGACGGAGTTGGAAAAGGGTTCGATTGCGAAGTATGTGGAACCTTTTGTTGGTAGCGGTGCGGTTTTTTTCTATATTGCTCAATATTACGGATATCTGGTGCGGGAGTTTTGGATTTCTGATGTGAATTTTGATTTGATGGTGACCTACAAAACCATTCAGCAAGACGTGGAGGCGTTGGTGGAAAGGCTTTCGGAAATTCAAACGGAATACTTGCAAAAAGATGAGGCGGCGAGAAAAGCCTATTTTTATCAAATGCGATCGCGTTTCAACCAACAGCGTTCCCAGCCAAATTTCCGGGAAAAACTACAAGCGAATGTGGAACGCACTGCTCAAATTATTTTCCTCAACCGTACTTGTTTTAATGGTTTGTTTCGCGTTAATTCTAAAGGGGAGTTTAACGTTCCCTACGGTCGCTACAAAAATCCCAAAATTTGCTACGCGGACAATCTCTATAATATTGCCAAAGTTCTTCAGAAAACCCATATCCGTTGCGGACATTATACCATTAGCGAATCGTTTATCGATGGGAACAGTTTTGTCTATTTAGATCCTCCCTACCGTCCCATTAACAAAACTTCAAGATTTACTTCTTATTCTCAATTTGTGTTTGGCGATGCCGAACAGCTAGCGTTGCGGGATTTTTGCTTGCGTTTGCATGCCAAAGGGGCCAAATTGATGCTCAGCAATTCCGATCCCAAAAACGAAAATCCCGAAGATAATTTTTTTGAAAACGCCTATCAGGGATTTTCCCTCTATCGCTTGCAAGCCAGCCGCCATATCAACAGCAATAAAGACAAACGCGGCAAAATTAACGAACTTTTGATTGCAAACTATCCAGTTTCCCAAAACCTATAAATCGTTCTAGAAAAACTTTCCACACTTCTATGGCTTTTCGTGATGGTGGGTCAGCGAGTGGGGAACCTCCAAACCGTGGTTTTCCATTAAATCGCGATTTCCCATAATGGTTTTGGTTTTTCCGTCGGCGATAACGCGACCTTCATCCAATAAAATGGTGCGATCGCATACTTCCAACACCAACTCCAAATCGTGGGAAGATACAATAAAGGTTTCCTGGGAAGCCTGCAAAAAGCGAATCAAGCGTCTCCTGGCACGCAAATCCAAATTGGCAGAGGGTTCGTCGTAAACAATCAAGCGGGGTTGCATGGAAAGAATCGAAGCAATGGCAACCATGCGTTTTTGACCCCCTGATAAATGGTGGGGAGGTCGGTGAATCAGGGATTCCACCCCCGTTAGAGACAAAGCTTGGCGTACCCGATTTTCCACCTCTTGCGGGGATAGTCCCATATTTTCCGGTGCGAACGCCACATCATCCCATACAGAAGCAGAAAATAATTGGTCGTTGGGGTTTTGAAAGACCAATCCCACATCCGGTCGAAACTCTCCCACGGAAACCGGTTTGCCAAATAAGGAAATATCTCCTGTCGTTGGCTTCATAACCCCGCAGAGCAATAAAAAGAACGTAGTTTTCCCAGCACCGTTGGGACCAATGGCTCCTAAGCGTTCTCCTGGTTTGACTTGCAGATCGACATGTTCCAAGACACTGGTTCCATCTGGATAAGCAAAAGATAACCTATGGACCGCGATTGCTGGTTCGGTTTTTGGTGGCATGAGCAAATATGACCCGAGCAATTTCTAAAGATCGACCCTACCGGGAATCATTCAACACCAGAAAGCTGTATTTGTGCAACCACAAATCCCAACGCCACCAGCAAAGTCATAGCCAAAGCGATCGCACTTCCCCAATTCCCCTGGTTGCCATGTTGTTTGGCAAACCGGCTGGGAGAAACGCTACCACCGCAACCGTATCCGCGCAATCGCATGGCTTTGTACACTTGTTCCGCCTGTTCGTAGCTGCGTACCAGCAACGTTCCCGCCAGCGAAGCCAGCATCCGCATTTCTTTAAAATTGGGAAGAAAGAAAAACGAACCGCTATTGTGGCCAAACCCCCGCAAATGCATGGCACGGTTCATGGCATGCAACGTATCCCCCAGTTCGGACAAATAGCGATAGGACAAAAGCATCATATCGGCTAAAATCGCTGGTAGACCAAGCGATCGCAGGGTTTGAATCGTCGTCAAAAAAGGCATACTCCCCAACAAAACAATAGAAGTAATAACAATCGCCAGAAAGCGACTGGCAATCAAAAGCAAACTCAGCCAGCCTTCCAAACGAAATTTCAAAAATCCCCACTGCCAAAGCACCGTATCGCCAGCCACCCAAGGCAACAAAGCCACCATCCCCACCAACACCAAGCCAGGATAGCGCAGTCGCCGCCAAATAAAAGACAGGGGAAGTTGGCTGCAAAACACCAAAATCCCTGTCACCAGCAACATGGGAACCACCAAACGGATATCTTCCACAAAGGCAAACGCAAAAATCAAAGCCAGCAAAGCAACGAGTTTGTATCGCGGTTCCCATTGATGTACGGGAGAATTGAGAAAAGCGTAGTCATCAAGGCCTAATTTCATGCACGATCTCAGATTGTCTCCAGCAATTCCGGTTTTACCCGTTGCAAAAATGCTACCAGCATGGCAGTAAATACGCCTTCAATGGCCATTAAGGGAATATGAGCCACCATCAACCCATAAATAGCCGCTTTTTCGGCATTGGCATCCAAATCCGCCGGAATGTTGGTAATCACCAAAGAGAAAAAAACAGCAGCCGATAATCCCAAACCAATGGCACCAGCCAAGAAAGCAAATACTGGCGTTGCAACTTTTTCGCCGAAACTTTTTTGGAAAACATGGCGTTGGTGGAAAATATAGCCAGCCAGCAACGCCGGCAATCCCATCATAGAAGCATTAACCCCTAACGTAGTCAAGCCACCATGACCAAACATCACCGCTTGGAAAAACAATCCGATTAAAATCGCTGGAAAAGCATAATATCCCAAAACTGCGCCCAACATACCGTTTAGAACCAGATGAACGCTGGCAGGTGGGATAGGAAGGTGAATTAAAGTAGCCAGAAAAAAAGCAGCCGTCAGCAGGGAAGCTTTGGGGACATTTTCTTCGGGATGGCTGTAGCGGTGAATTTGTCGTAGGGAATACCAAGTGCTCAGGGAAGCGATCGCATATCCACCAAGGTAAATTTTCGCTGGCAGCAATCCATCTGGTACGTGCATGCTACCTCCTTCGACTCATAAAAAACAAAGCCGTTCCCACACATCCCCAAACCACAACCATTCCCATCACCGTTCGCTGCAAAGGCGTATATCCCGTCGAACCGCCTTGCATTTGGGCAATTTGCACTGGGGAACCATCGCCACTCGCTGTCGTTTCCGATGTTGTGGTGGTGGTTGTTGGTTCGGTGTTTTTTTCTGTGGTTTTTTCCACCGGAATCGTTGTAATATTGCCGTGACCGGCTTTGCGAACCTTGACTTCCCAATTGCCAGTTATCTCCCGATTGGGAATAAAAACGTAATACCCTTGTTCGTCTGTAGTTCCAGTTCGCCAAGCTTCGGCGGGGTTATTGGGGGCATATACAGTGACTTGAGCGTTTTCCATGGGGTCGCCGGAGTCGTATTTGGCTTGCACGCGAATGGCTTGCATCACTTCATAGTTAATACTGACACCGTGACCCCAGGCAGCAGGAATGCCGATTCCCCAAGCCAACAAAGCTGGGAGCATCCATCGCCAGTTCATGCATCCTCCTTCATGGTGGCATCGTGGCAGTGACCTTCCCCAACGTGACCGAGATTGGGGAGAATTTTTTGAGTAAGTTTCTGCAGGTCTTCCGAGGAAAGTTGCGATTCCAAAGTAGCCATGTCGGCGTTTAACTGGCCGTTCTCCGCAAGAGCAGCGAGGGGGTCGAATCCAATCGCACCGGTATTGATGGCATCGTCGGCGGGTGCTTCTGCGTCTCCGAAAATATGGTCGAAGTGGAATGTTGCTTCCAACTCAGCGGTATTGCCAGCTTGCAGGATACCTTTACGTTCGTCGCCTACATATTGTCCGCAGCGGTAGGCGAATGGTTTGTCCATTTGGATGTTGAAGTCAATGGTTTGCGACCCTTTGGTTGCCGTTCCTACCATAACCAGAGAACTCCCGGCAGCCGGTCCTTCCATGGCTGGCGACATGGTCCAACTCAAGGCATTGTAGCGACCTGCTGGTGCTGTAATTTCCCCCAAAAGAATCGGATCGGCATTTTCGTCGCCGGCGGCCAAATCGACGGTTTTTCCTTCGAGGGTGACTTCCTGCTTGGCATTGATGGTTTTGCCACTTTCGGCGTCGTAGGGTGGGTCGGTTTGGTAGGCTTTCACCTGGTCGAAGTTGGCGTATACGTTGTCGAAGTTAATTTGCCAGCCGTCTTTGGAAACGAATCCCTGGCGTACGAAGTCTTCTCCATTGGCGTAGATTTGTAGGGTTCCGGTTTCACTACTGGCTGTATCGGTTTCGCTAGCTGTTTGCGACGCTGCTTCCGACGCCGGTTGCTCGGTGGGTTGCTGCGTTGTCTGGTTTTGTCCTTGGCATCCAACGATGGTGCCGGCAACGATGGCAAATGCTGGCATCCATAACCATTTTTTCTGTTTCATGGCATCCCCTTTGCATTTCGATACATTTGTTTACATTTTCTCAGTTTTCACCTTTTTGCCCAATTCGACAATGCCCTCCCAGGGGATTTTGAGGCAAATAAAATATTAAGAATGCCAGCTAGTGGCAGGCAGGTACCGTACTCGGCAATTTTAAGGATTGAAGAAAAATTCCACGGCACCAAAATGGCGGTTCTGGAGGTCTTTTTCTTTGATAAAAAAGTAAAAATACTCGTTGCGGTTGGGATATTTGAATTCCAGAAGCAATCGTCCTTGTGCTTGTTGGATGATGCTGTCTATATTTTCGTGAAAGTCGGGAAAGCCAGCAATTTTGCTTCCTCGTATGGGAAATCCTCTATAGTCAAATAACCAGTCTTCAAAGTCTCGATACAATTCGATGAGGCGCTCGGGAACTCTGATATTTTGATTGCCAGCAACGGCAGCGGAAAAAAAGTCGCGCTCTCCGGAAAATTGCAGGCTATAAATTTCATTGTAAATTTCGCGAATGGTGGCGCGGTTTTCTATGAAATGAAAGTCTTGGAACAAATGTTCTCGGTCGCGGATAATTTCGGGAAAATAAAGAACGGCAAATTGACCATTGGCTGGTTGCAATCCCAGGTAAAATTCCAAGATTCCGGTGTTGGGAAAATCAAATCCCTCCATGGGAGGTACCTCGCTACAATGAATTTGTAGCAGTAAAGGCATGGCTTTTCCGAGTCGTTTGTCTTGGGGATATGGATAGTTTTTGGGAAAGTAGGGATGGCCGCCAATTTTGCTTTGCCAAAAGGATAAAGGATCCCTGCTGGGGTCGCCACGCAAATGTTCTACTTTTCTCGGTTGCAGGGAAATATAGGGAGTTATTTGGTTTTCCAACCAAGATCGTAACGGTTCAAATTCCCAGGGCAGAGCTTGTAGAAATTGTAATGACATCTTGATGATTGCATGAAGCAATGATAACAGAACAAAAGTTTTCGCAAGTCGGTATCTCTTTGATTATAAACGAAAAATATTTAAATGAGTATCTTTGTATTGAAAATTCACAGTTGCAGTGAAATGGAGAAGGGAAACAAGGACCTCTGGGGAACCGTTTGTGGCTGGCTTCTCTTTTGTACAATTCGATTCCCCTCGATACTAGCTAACCCAGAAGCGATCGCAGCCTTTCTTGGTTTTTGAGTTCGTTGCCGATCGCAAACTGCTATAGTAGGGGATATGGGTTTGAAGGAACTGCCGGACTATCTGCGATCGCAACATCCCGCAAGCCTGTATTTTCAAGGAGAAGACGCTGTCAAACTGCTATGCAAATTCAAACACCAGATTGGGTGAAACACGCCGTTTTTTACCAAATTTTTCCCGATCGCTTTGCGAGAAGTCAGCGAAAAATCACCAACTACGGTCCAGTGTTGGAAGATTGGGAGGCACCCCCCACCTTACAGGGTTGTAAAGGGGGCAATTTGTGGGGAATCACAGACAGCTTGGATTATTTACAAGAGTTAGGGGTCACAGCCATTTATCTCAATCCCATTTTTCAAGCTGCCAGCAACCATCGCTACAATACCCACGATTACTATCAGGTCGATCCTTTGCTCGGGGGGAACGAGGCATTTCGCGAATTGCTGAAAGCCGTCCACGAACGCAATATGAAACTAATTTTAGATGGGGTTTTCAATCACGTGGGGCGGGGATTTTTCTTTTTTCACGATGTGGTGGAAAACGGTCCTTATTCCCCTTGGGTGGATTGGTTTACCATTCACGACTGGCCGATTGCTCCCTACGTCGGGGATCAACCAGCGAACTACGAATGCTGGGGGGGATTTCGCGCCATGCCCGAACTCAACCACGAAAATCCCGCCGTACGGGAATATATTATGCAGGTGGCCGAGTATTGGTTGCGCCAAGGTATTGATGGTTGGCGTTTGGATGTTCCCCACTGTATTGAGGTGGCAGGCTTTTGGCAGGAATTTCGCGATCGCGTGAAAACCATCAACCCCAATGCCTACATTGTGGGAGAAATTTGGCGGGATGCGCGCCAGTGGTTGGATGGGACCCAGTTTGACGGGGTGATGAATTACCTGTTTGCCGAAGCCACCGTTGCCTTTGTAGCTGGCGATCGCGTCAATCGCGACTTAGCCACCGATGCCGAATACCATCCCTATCCTGCCATCGATGCGGCAACTTACGGGGAACGTATCCAAAACTTGCTACAGTTGTATCCCTGGGAAATCCAACTGACCCAGTTGAATTTGCTAGACAGCCACGATGTGGCCCGGATGAACTCCCTGGTGGGTGAAGATTGGGCTAGCGTGGAACTAGCCACGTTGTTAATGCTTACCTTTCCTGGTGCCCCTTGTATTTACTACGGCAATGAAGTGGGATTGGTGGGAGCGCACGATCCGGACTGCCGGCGTGCCTTTCCACCTCAAGATTGGTGGCGCAAGGATATTTTGGCAAAACACAAACAACTAATTTCCTTGCGCCATCAATATTCTGCCTTACGTACGGGAGAATATCGGCTGCTCTATAGCAAAGAGATGGTCTATATTTTTGCCCGCACTGACGAACGCGCCGAACTGGTGGTAGCGGTTAACGCTGGCACCGTACCCACTTGTATTTCGTTAGATAATCTCCCCTTATATACAGCCACCCAACAAGTTTTGTACGGCAGGGGGCAAGCCACTTGGAGCGACAATCGATTGACCGTGGAAATTCCATCGCGCAGTGGCATGATTTTGGGATAGGATTTTTGGGGATATGGGGGCAACCGAGCACCCGAGCGTGGGAGGTGGGAAGGTTGGGAGAAAGAATCATTTTTTATCTTCCCCATTTTCCCCTCTTCTCCCTCTTTTCTTTCTTGCCCGATGATTTTATATTCAGGAGATTCAGGAGAACGGACGCTGATGAACGACCAACCCCAGCAGTTGCAAACCCAACTCGACAATTTAGCCTCTGAATTGACTGCTTTAAGCGATCGCTTGCTAAAGGCAGCTCATATTTTGCAAGAACAGGGAACGCCTTTGGAGGTAGACTTAATCCAACAGCTCGATCGCTACCGTCAGGACTTTACCAACCTGCGATCGCGCGTTTTGGAACTGGCAGCTGGCTCTCCCATTTCCCCGGTGGAAAGCCAAATCAATTCCCTAACGGATTTAAAACATTTGCTAGAGCAGGTGGATCCGCACCAAGCAGATAACCGGGAAGCGGCCGTACAAATGCTCGACCGGGTGCTGCAAATCACCCATCGCGACAATCCCAACCAAGCTCAACTTTTGGCTTGCAAAGATAAAGCACAGCAGCTCAAAAATCAAATTTTAGCGGCAGAAACGGAGATTCCCCAGGAAACGGAAGAACTCGCCAAAGGGGAGCATCCTTTCGCCCATATGTTGGAATTGTTGGAAAAAGGAGATAGCCTAGATGACGATCGCTGGGCGCAATTGCAAGATACGGTAGCGACCGCTTTCGGACAGCCGTTGGCGGTGGCCCTGTCCCGGGGCAAATTGAAACTCGCCGCCACCGAAGACGAACAACGGCCCCAGCCAGCGCCTGCAAGCAGCAATTCCCAATCCGGCGTGGTGACCCTCTCCGGTCAGGAACAACCACAGCGAGAAGTGGTGATTTTTGGAGGTGAAGAAACACCGGCACCAGTCGCCGAACCGGCAGCGGCACCGCACCCCCAAACGGCAACGGCCACGGCAGCGCCTCCAGCAACCGCCAGCGTGGCGGATAAAGTGGGATTGAAGGTGTTGGTTCACATTCAAGGTATGGGCGATCGCGAATTTCGCGATGGGGAATACGCCGGTACCCGAGGGCAAGCCAGAGCGTTGGAAGGTTACCAACTTGATTTCCAGACGCCGGTGGCAGGCCTGCAGTTAAAATACATGGCTCACATTGCTGGCATGGGCGATACCAAAGCATTTAACACGGGAGAGTATGCGGGAACCCGCGGTAAGGCTCGGCGTTTAGAAGGGTTTGCCATCCAGCTGGACGGTCCCCAAGCAGCGAACTACGATGTTTTTTACCGGGCGCACGTGGAACGCATGGGAGATACCAAAGTGCATAGCAACGGCCAGTACTGCGGTACCAAAGGCAAAGGATTGCGGGTGGAAGGAATGCAAGTTTGGATCGAACCCAAAGCTGCTTCCTAAGCTGCTAAACTGGTTAGCAAACACAACAACAGCGCTTCCGTCCACTCCACAATGGCACCGTAGGTATCCCCCGTGTGACCGCCTAACTTTTGGTTGAGCCACGCTCCCGTGAGAATAGCGATCGCGCTGCCGCCGAACACCGTTGCCAAAGCAAACAGCCAATTGGCGGGTGCCAACCAGCCAAATATCCCTGCTAAAGCCAACAACACCACCAACCCCGGTAGCAGGGCCATCGGCGAGTTGATGGTGTCCTTGTGCATGGCACCTTTGCCGGTGGGTTTCAAGTATCGATAGCGCGCGATCGCCACCAACTGCCCCCAACGACCCCAACCCGCTGCCGCCATGATGGCAACCCAGCGATGGTCCGCTAAATCCCCCAAAGCCACAATTTTTAACACCACAATGGCAACCGCTGCCATGGCCCCAAAAGCACCGGTGACGCTGTCGGACATTACCTGCAGGCGACGCTGTGGGTCGGGAGTAGCCAACCCATCGGCTGTGTCCATGGCCCCGTCCAAATGCAGTCCTCCCGTTGCTGCCAACCACGCCAGAACCACTAAGGCACTCCGAGTTAGGATGGGAACAGATAGAGCGGCGAGTAACCCATCGAGCAACCCCAACCACCCCCCCAGCAGGATGCCTACCACCGGTGCCAAGCGCGCCATACCGCGAAATTCTAGGGTCCACGTGGTGGGTACGGGAAAACAGGTGTAAAAAGCAACGGCAGCAGCCAGCGTAGACATCTGCTGCTGCCACATCCCCCAAATTTTCTTAAGCCGCCAGAACCTTCTTTTGGTATCCATTCGCTGCTATCCTACGCAATTTGCCAGTTAATCCCTTAGCATAGCAAGACAAACTTCTTTCCCCGAAATCAAAAAATCTAGGGAAACTTGTTTGTTTTTTCTTTATCACTTTATTTTCATGAAAAGGTATGATTTTCTTTACTATTGGGCGATCGTTTTGTCTAGATGTGCCACAATTGGTAACGATATTACCTATGCGCCGTCGATGGACATCCACACTCTCGATCTGGTG
The DNA here is from genome assembly GCF_001870905.1 of Geitlerinema sp. PCC 9228. Lineage (NCBI taxonomy): Bacteria > Bacillati > Cyanobacteriota > Cyanophyceae > Geitlerinematales > Geitlerinemataceae > Geitlerinema > Geitlerinema sp. PCC 9228. The sequence continues at coordinate 73,525 of NZ_LNDC01000094.1, read as the reverse complement.
GAAAAGAAATCGTGCTATCCAAACGCGAGGCTGTGGCTTGCCATCGCAACCAGTTAAGATCTCCTACAAAAGAGGCCGATGTATTGGATTTTTCATTGATGCATCCTTAAAATTGCACCAAAAAAGCCCAGAGGCAAGATTATGATCGACTACGAAGGCAGTAATAGCAGCAACATGGGATTGCCAGCCCCTTGTATTATCGATGAGGGGATTGTGGTAAATAAACGAGATATCCAGCGTTTGTTGGAAGATTTGAGTCGGGTTCGCTACGTTCACTTTCAAGACGGCGAACCGGTTGGTGGGGGAGAGGGTCTGATCGTGGAGGTGTTTTGCGACCCCTGTCGTTCCACGCTGATTGCTAACAAAACGCTCTATCTGAATTTGGCGAGTTTTGATTGCTTGCAGCTACAAGGCGATCGCGAAGGGAATCCCTATTTCGATTTGGTACAAGAACACCGATGCGTTCGTCTGATTCCCATGGCTAACCCCCTGCAAGACAATCCCAGCCGCGATTTGGATGTTTCCGCGTTGGAAGCTGTGGTGACGGAGGTACTCTCGGCTCGCTTGGATGCGGAACAAGATGGCGACGAGCCTTTGGATTGGTAAGCAGTTCGTTGCTTTTTTCTAGACAATATCTCCGGCAAAATATCTATTGAAAACTGATAAATAAGATCCAGATGGCAAAGGGGATAGAAATCAAACGTCCTAATCCAAGCGATCGCACGACGTGGTTACCAGATTGTGGTTTGCGTCCCGGACAGCAGACTATGGCCGCTTGGCAAGGAGACCCATTGGCGGTTTCCGCCGTTCCCGGATCGGGAAAATCTACCGGTATGGCAGCGGCCGCAGCTTTGGCGATCGCGCGTTATCGTTTGCATCCCCGACGCCAACTGGCAGTGGTTACCTATACGCGATCGGCTGCCACCAGCATCAGCTACAAAATTCGCCAGCGCTTGCAAAAGTTGGGTTTACCACAAAATGGGTATTTTGTCAATACTCTGCACGGTTTGGCCTTTCGCATTGCCTCGCGCCATCCAGAACTGTCGGGGGTCAACTTCAACGACAGTACCACCGTTTCCCCCCAGCAAAGCCACCGCTTCGTACGCCATTGTGTAGAACGCTGGATCGAGAGCCACCCGCTAGCCTACCAAAAATTGCTCTTCGGACAAGAGTTTGACGGCGAAGAAACGGAACGCCTGCGGCGGCAGTCGGTATTGCGTACGGAAGTGTTGCCTAAATTAGTCCGCGATAGCATTCACGAAGCCAAATCTTCGGGGATGTTGCCAGAAGACCTGCAGGCGGTTGCCGAGGCCAATCGCCACGACGAATACGGGATTTTAGAAATTGCCGCCAGTTGCTATCAAACCTATCAAGAACTGTTGCGATCGCGGGATTTCATCGATTACGATGACATGGTCTTGGCAGCATTGCGGGTTTTGCAGGCCCCCGACATTCGCCAACTGTGGCAGTCGCAAATTTTCGCCGTTTTTGAAGACGAATCCCAGGATTCCTATCCCCTACAGGTTCAACTGCTGGATATCCTCGCCAGGGATAGCGAAACCCCAGATACGCCACCGAAAATTATCCGCATCGGCGACCCCAACCAAGCTATTAACGCCACCTTCACCTCTGCCGACCCCATCTACTTTCGGCAATTTTGCCAGGAATGCGCCGCCAAAGGGCAACTGGCGACCATGGACCAAGCCGGACGCAGCACCCACATCGTCATGGATGCGGCTAATGCCCTGCTAGAATGGGCTAACCAGCAGGCATGGCAGCAACAGCAAGATGCTTTTTACTTGCCCTTCCGCCAGCAAAAAATTCGTCCTGTCGATGGGGAAGACCCCCAACCCGATGCCAATCCCCCAGCCACCGGTTGCGGCTTGGAAATTTACGAACCCCCCAGCATCGATCGAACGGTAGAACTCATCGGTCGGCGGGTCAAAGAACTGCTGCAGGAAAATTCTCAGCGCAGCGCTGCCGTGTTGGTACGGGAGAACAAACAAGGGAACTGGCTGGCGAATGTCTTGCAAAACCCAGAAAGCTACGGTCTGGAACCCGATATTTTTGATAAAAATATTTCCATATATGAGGTGGCCCGCCGCGATCGCCAAGCGGCCGTCCCTACAGAAATGCTTGCTTTGCTGCGTTTTCTCTACCGTCCCCATTCTCCAGACTATATCAAATCAGCCCTAGAAGTCCTGCAACAGCGCCACCTCATTTATGTCCAAGATTTAAACCCCCTGGCTAGCTTACCAGAACAATTTCTCTTCCCCACCACCATCGATCGCTTCCCCAACGAATCTGTAGCGGCTGCCAGTCAGTTGTGCCAGCATTTGCTAGAGGCACGTTTTTCCTTGCCAACAACCAACTTAATTCCGTTTTTGGCTATGGAATTGCAGTACAATGCCGACGAACTGGCCACTGCCGACAAACTTGGCGATCGCATTGCCCAACAAACCGGCAACAACCAATCCCTCGCCGCCACCATCGATATCTTAACAGAAATCGTTAACGCCGAACGCTTTCAGCCGGTGGAAACGGAAACCGATGAGTCCCAGTATACCCAAGCCGGACAGCTAACCATCATCACCATGCACAAAGCCAAAGGCTTGGATTGGGATTACGTGTTTTTGCCTTTTCTCCACCATCGCACCATCCCCGGCAGCCTGTGGCAACCCCAGCAAAGCAAATTTTTGGGGGAATACAATCTAGCCGACGTGGCGCGCTCCCAAATTCGCACTTACTTGCGCGATCGCTCCTGTTTCCTCACGCCCAAACAAGCATGGGAACAAGCCGAACGCCTCAAACAAGCCGAAGAATATCGACTGCTGTACGTAGCCATGACCCGCGCCAAACGCCTGCTATGGATGTCCGCCGCCAAGCAAGCACCGTTTAGCTGGAACCAACCAGAAAACCTTAGCGAACAACCCCCCTCCGACGCACTGATTGCATTGCGGCGTCAGTTTCCCGCAAGCATCTGTTCTTAAAAACCTGGACAAGTTTGGCATTCTTTGGCGTTCTATGAAAAAATTTTTATCTTGCGCTATCTTAAACGACATTAGCGAGAACATTCTTCTTTGGAGGCGATCGTGCAAGGAAAACACGTCATTTTAACCGGCGGTACCGGCGGCTTGGGCATGGGAGTAACCCCCAAAGTCATGGCGCAACAACCCGCCAGCGTCACCATTCCCTACAACAGTGCCAAAAACGTCGAACGTCTCAAAAGCATCCTTTCCCCCAGCGATTTTAGCCGCATTCAGTTCGTACAAACCGACCTCAGCAGCGAAGAAGAAGTGAAAAACTTGGTGGACAAGGCCACCGGTGTGGATGTTTTGATTCACCTAGTGGGAGGCTTTGCCATGGGGAAAATCCATGAGTACAGCTTCCAAGACTGGAAAAAAGATTTTGACCTCAACCTGCACACCACCTTTCTCATGTGCAAGTATTGTCTGGGGAAAATGCTGGAAAGCGGTTACGGTCGCATTGTCACCGTAGGGTCTAGAGGTGCCGTGCAACCGGCCGGTCAGTTGGGTTCCTACTGTGCTTCCAAAGCCGCCGTGGTTGCCTTAACCCAAAGCATTGCCGACGAAACCAAAGGCACCAACATCACCGCCAATGCGGTTCTTCCCAGCGTTATCGACACGCCAACCAATCGGGAAGCCATGGGAAGCGAAAATGCCTCCCAATGGGTACGACCGGAATCCGTTGGCGAAGCCATTTGCTTTTTAGCCAGCGAGGCAGCAGCGGAAACCAGCGGTGCCACTCTTCCCGTTTACGGCCAAGTCTAGTTGGTTTATAAAGTGACCTGGGATTCCACGTAAATGGTGGGGTCTTTCATAACAAACTCGATACCGAAACTTTGCAGTTTTTCGGAAATATTTTGATTGGCTAACTCCAGCAGCCGCTTGCGCAGTTGAATGGAGTTTTCGCTGGAACCGAGAATAAAGAAACTTACCCGCGCGGTGGAAGCTTTTCTGTCTTCTCGGTCTTTAAAGGCCATATTGGTACTTCCCGGGTCGATACCAAACACAGAATCGGTACTTTGGGAAACCACTTGCTGTACCAAAGCACGATCCTGTTCCGACAATCGTTTGTTAAAGTCCATATACAGCATCACCATGATTTTCTTCGCTCTGGTGATGTTTTCAATTTCTGAGTTCACCAAATTGGAGTTGGGAACGACGAACATGGTACTTTTTCCCGAGGTACGAATTTTGGTGGAACGCAAGCCGATGGACTCGATTCTTCCCAATTCGCCGTTGGAAAGGCGAATGTAATCTCCGGGAACGAAAGGACGGTCGAGATAGAGCACAATGGTACTGAGCAATTGTTCTAAAATGGTTCTCGCTGCCAGCGCCACCGCCAAACCACCAATTCCCAAACTGGCCATCAATCCAATTAAGTTGAAATCTTGGCTTTGTGCAAATACCAAGGCGGCAAAAAAACCAATTAAAATATTGGCAACGGTTTCAAAAACTAGTAGCAGTTCGTCCACTTCCCGACCCAATTTTTTCAACAGTTCCAGCGCGTAGGAACGGACAAACTGACGAAACAACCCCGATGCCAGCCACGCCATGCTCACAATGACGGCTAAATCCATGAAGGGTTTGATGAGTGCGTACAGGGTGTACTGGCTAATCCAGGTTAGCGACCAGGAAATTAAAATTAACGTACCGGCTACTTTTAAACGACCCCGTATGGGGTTGATGAGATTGTCGTAAATGGAACTGACTTGCTGGGGGGAAAGGCGATGGACGAAAAAAGTAACAATGCCGGGGGTATATTTCCCAATAATGATGGAGAGAATGGCAAAGAGAACAAATAAAAACAGCTGAATGAGAAAAGGGGGAATTTCGATGGCTGGGATTTCCCAAAAACTGGGAATGGTAACCTGAGAGAAATAGCCATTAAATGGTAATTGGTGAATCCACATAAATTGTTGGTTCCTCTACGTCAAATTCGATTCCATAGGTTTGCAAACGACTGGCAAGTTTGCGGCTGGCGATATCGAGAATTTGGCGGCGCAGTTCCATGGAACTTTCACCAGAACCTAAAATAAAGAAGGTAATTTGGGCTTGGGTGCGTTTCCATTCGTCGGTGTGCAAATCCCGGTAGCTAACGTCGGTGTTGCGGTCGTCTACACCATAGATGTCGCCGGTACTTTCGACGATGACGCGGCGGATTAAGGCGCGTTCGTTTTCGGGAAGAATGCGATAGAAATTTAACACCAAAATGGCCATGACTTTTTTGGCACCGGTGTAGTTTTCTACGGTCATTTGGGTGATGGCGTTGTTGGGAACGATGACTACTGTTCCCTTGCCGGTGGTGCGAATTCGGGTGGAACGCAAACCGATGGATTCTACTTTGCCGAAGGTGCCGTCGTTGAGACTTATATAATCTTCAATGGAGAAGGGTCGGTCTACGTAAAGAACGATGCCACCGAGGACTTGTTCTAGGGTTTTTTGTGCGGCAAAAGCAATGGCCAAACCACCGATTCCCAAGCTGGCAATTAAGCCGAAGATGTTGATTTGATGGGTTTCGCAAAAGATGATAATGGCGGCTAAAATAATGGTGGTGTTGACCACAAAGCGGGAAACGATAATGAGTTCGTTGACTTTGCCTCCCCGTTGGAAAACGATGTTGACTAGATAATCGTCGATGAATTTTTTAAACAGGCGGGTTCCCAACCAAGCGCCTAAGATGGATAGGATAAGGCTAACGCTAATTTCAACAAATTCGGGCAGGTCGAGAACGATGACGATGAGATCGATGGTGACTAGAAATAGGACAACACTAAGTAACCATTTGGAAGGTTTTAGAATGCTTTGATAGAAGTCTCCCGATTCTTGGGAAACAAAGGTTCTTAAACTCCAACCCACTAAGGCTGGCAAAGTCAATCCCACTAGCCAAACCGCGATCGCGGTGACGGCCAAAACCGATAAAATTTTAACTTCGGTGGGGGTAATTTCTAGGCTAGCTTCTGTATTGAAGGGACTGTCGAGAAATGAAAACCACATACACAAACTCCATAACACGCCAGAGGAGGGATGATTTTCCTGGCTGTTGCTAATTTGCCATTACCGCAACAATGGCAAGAGGATTTTTCAATAGTTTACGAGAAAAGCCAAAGCCAAATGGTAGCATTTTTACCTACACGGACTGGCAAATCTGCAAATAATCTTACTGGACGGGAACTCCCTACAAAACCCTGGCTATTGTAGCGACGCCCGACAGCTGGCATGCAAGTACGACCGATTACAAATATTTGGATAAAATACATGAAGATTATAGAGGTTTTCTTTTAAATGTCAATGGAAGCCATTGCGATCGCTTGCCGGTCGAGAAGCCTTTCCATCCAACCAGCATCGATTTTGAAAGCGATGGGAAATCCAATTTCCAGTATGTTTTTGCATCAAGGCAAATTTTCAATCAATACGGTCCCAGAAAGAAAAATTCTTAATTTATTCAATATTTTTTGGCGATTTGCGTTAGGATGAAAGGATGGCTACGGAAAAAAATAGCAAAAGCCTGGATGGGAAAGATTGGCAAATGCAAGGGGAAAGACGATCTTTATAGAAAGGGGTGCCGTTGGGCAAATTGGTGAAAGCATGGTTTGGGATTGACCATTTCAAGGTGCAACTGAGGACTCTTTAGAGATGGGAGCAGTCAACTCTAGCAAGGAATTGCCAGCGCCTGTCTAGCAACCCGTTTTCAGGGATAGAAGCAAGCAGTACAATAGATTGCCAGCAGCAAAGATAGCCAAATTGGCAACGAAGCAACCCATGACCTTACCCGAGACGGCACCCCCCACCACCCAAAACAATCCTTTCCTGATTTTGCCCTACGAAAAGGCATTGGAATCTCTCGGAGATGATTACTACGACCGGGTCGAGGCGGCGACCTTCCCGGTGCACATTCTCCGCTTTCGCAACGACGACCTGCTACCATGGTTGGGGTTGTCGCCATCAGTAGTGAGCGATCGCGATTTTATCGAGGCTTTTGGTCAATTTATCGGCGATCGCCCGTTTTTGGCTTTGCGCTACCATGGCTATCAGTTTGGGGCCTACAATTCCCGTTTGGGAGACGGACGGGGATTTCTCTACGGTCAAATTCGCGGTACCGACGGTCGCCTGTACGATTTGGGAACCAAAGGCAGCGGTACTACCCCCTATTCCCGCCACGCCGACGGTCGTTTAACTCTCAAAGGTGGGGTTCGAGAGGTTTTGGCTGGGGAAGCGTTGCACCATCTGGGGGTAAATACTTCCCGCTGCCTCAGTTTGGTGGAAACTGGCGAACAGCTACTGCGCAGCGACGAACCTTCCCCCACCCGTTCCTGCGTTATGGTTCGCATGAGTCACTCCCACATTCGCTTCGGTACTTTTGAACGGTTGCATCACATGGGTCGGGGGGATTTGGTGGCCAAACTCCTCGACCATGTCATTGCCGAATACTATCCCCACCTGCAACAGTACGAAGACCGCTACCAGCAATTTTATGCGGAACTGGTACAGCGAACCGCAAAACTGGCGGCGCAGTGGATGGCAGCAGGATTTTGCCACGGGGTTCTCAATACGGACAATATGTCAATAACCGGGGAAAGTTTCGACTACGGCCCCTACGCTTTTATCGAAACCTACAATCCGCGCTACATTGCCGCCTATTTTGATTATGGGGGTCGCTACTGTTTTGGCAACCAACCCCGCGCCTGTCGTTTTAATTTGGATATGCTGCAGCGACCTCTGTCTATGGCCATCCCTACAGCAGATATGGAAGCGGGATTGGCCCAGTTTGACGATGGGTTCAACGATGCTTACCGGCGACTGATGCTGCGGCGGTTGGGATTTGACCAAAAACAACTTCCCATCGATCTGGCTAACGAGATGTTGCAGGTAACGTTGGATATGCTGTGGGAAACCCAAGTGGGATACCAGGAATTTTTCCGGCAGCTACGCTATCAGTTTTCTCCCAAGTGGCGGGAGGCGTCTCCCCAGCAAATCCAAACCAGTCTGGAACCAATGTTTGCCGGGGGCAATGCTGCAGAAACCATGTCAACTTGGTGCGAACGGTACCATCACTTGCTACAATTTGTTTCGGGCGAGGAGCTAGAGGCGATCGCCGAGCGGTTGAAGGCGTACAATCGGGAAGTTCCCCTGCTGCGATCGCGCATTGAAGAAGTTTGGGAAGCGATCGCCAATGAAGATAATTGGGAACCTTTCTACCAATTGTTGCAACAACTACCTCAGTAGTGCTTAAAACATCAACATCGGAGTGGTTTCCACATGAAACGGCTTACCCCAGCTATAGCTGCTATCCTTCTACCATGGCTCGGCCATGCCAGCACAGCTACGGCTACTAGCTACCAGTTTAACGAACAATTTTGCCGTCGCCACTACCAAACTTGTGCTGCGATCGTGAATACGGCAGGACTGATCGAACCGACCTACGAAGCCAATAATGTGGTTCAGGCCAATTCCCTGCTGCAGGAAGTGCAATGGTACGATGGTGAGGTTCGCTGGGAAGACGCGCAAGTTTCTTTTGTCAACCGCGAGGAAGTTCCCGGTGTCAATCTTGATGTACAGGCTATCCTCGCCAAACAGCAAACCGAGACCAAAACCATCTATTTGGTTAGCATCCGCGGTACCGAATCCCTGGTGGATTGGGTAAATAATTTTCGCTTTGGGTTGGCGGCGTTTCCCTACGGTTCGGGGAAGGTCCATCGCGGCTTTTCAGAATATGCCAATGCCGTATTTACAAACGCCACCGCCAAGTCCTTTTTTCAAGAAATTCGCAACCGCCAGCAACGCAACGAAGCCTACGAAGTTTGGGTGACCGGTCACAGCTTGGGAGGCGCTGCCGCCATGGTGTTTTCTGCGATTTTGCAGGAAGAACTCAATCTCTCCCCAACCAAGAATCTACGAACCATTACTTTTGGTGCGCCTTCTCCGGGAAACGAAGCCTTTGTGACTGCCTACGCCGAAAATACCATCCGCGCGGAAGTGGTTGGCGATCCGGCCACGTTAGCGACGAGTTTGGCCTTGCCGCAGCTGGCAGGTGGAAAATACAAGCAAGATTTTGGTCGCGTGATTCGGATTGTTCCTTCTGTGGCGCGCTTGCAGGAGTTGAAAAAGTTACGAGACCGCTTGTTTTCTAGCAGCGATCGCTTGGATGTGTTGAAAGAAATTCTGCAAGTTTCTGTAGATATTCACAAGCTGGAATACGGGGAACGTTTTAAGACGATGGACTTGCCAGTGGCTGCTGCGGGAACTCCCCGACCCCCCGACCCCTACACGCCTCCCAGTTTTCAGCGCCTCCACACTAGGTCGGTTCCAACCACAGGGGTCAATGCGATCGCCATTTTGCCGGATAGCAATCTGGCGGTTACTGGCGGTACGGATAGCAATTTGTACTTATGGAACTTGGAAACCGGGGAACTGGTCAGCCAGCAGGAGGCTCACGATAACGATATTACCGCGATCGCTTACCACCGTCAAAGCAATTTACTGGCCAGCGCCAGTCAAGACGGTACGGTGAAACTCTGGACCCCCCAAAATAACCAACTCTCCTTGCAGCAAACCCTCACCGGTCACGCTGGTTGGGTTACGGCGGTAGCTATTTCCTCCAACGGTCGCCGGGTGATTGGTGGTGGCAGCGATACCACCATCAAAGTTTGGGATGCCGCAACGGGAGGTCTGCAACAAACCCTCACCGGTCACCAGAGTGCGGTGTACGATTTGGCGATCGCTTCTGAGGGAACTCTTGCAAGTGCTTCGCAAGACAAAACCATTAAATTGTGGGATTTGTCTTCGGGACAACTCCAACAAACCCTCACCGACCACGAGGCTGGTGTTTACAGTTTGGCGGTATCGACCCAGGAAAAAACTTTGATCAGCGGTAGTGCCGACGATACCATTAAACTCTGGAACTTGCCCACGGGAGCTTTAATTGCTACTTTTACCGGCCATGAAAGCACGGTAAATGCTTTGGCAATTACATTAGATGGTAAAGCTCTGATTAGCGCCAGCCGGGATGCCACCGTCAAAATGTGGCGCTTGGCAACCGGAGAAGTGTTGCAAACCCTGCAAACCACCCAGCAACCCATCCGCAGTCTGGCTTTGAGCGAAAATAGTCGCTTTTTGATAACCGGAACCCGGGGAAGTTCCCTAGCTGCCGCTAGCAATGGCGAACTTTTCATTTGGGGTGATGGTTCTCCAGTGAGTTCTTTTTCCCCTTCGAAGGCTGGGTTAAAATAAGGTAAGCTGCTGGGGCGATCGCGGGGATTGCTGCCAAGGTAAGGAAGGAACGGGAAGGCCCCGCTGTTCTAACATTTGCTGAAATTCCCAAGCCATTCCCGGCGAATGCACTTCCTGCGGACAGTGGACGAAAAAATAAATTTGCCGATCTTCTTGCAACCAAGTTTCAATATATCCCGCCCATTCTTGCAAATAGCTGCGATTGATATCCCGGCGGTGGGGATGGCCGATAAAGCGGACGATGGTAGAGTGGTTGGTGGTTTCTGGAATAGCTGGCAGCTTGGGTTTGCGCGTGGGGGCATTCCGCTGGGGGTCGTCGGTAGTGCTATAGACCGGCCGGGTATCGAGCAATACTTTCGCCACATCGAGGCGTTGCAGCATGACATTTGCTTGATGCCAGTAGGGGTCAACAAACCAGTCGGGATGGCGGAATTCCACAGCTAGGGGGAAGCTTTGCCGGGGTAAGGCAGTTAGAAATTCCGTCAAATCGTCGATCTGTTCTGGACCGTAACTGGGGGGGGAATTGGGCAAAGGTGGGTCCCAAGCGATCGCCTAAATTGCTAATGATTTGCAAAAAGGACAACGCTTGGGGAACGGCCGGTTGCAACCAACCGTTGTGCGTAATTTCCCGGGGGAACTTCAGACAAAATTGAAATGTCGGTGGGGTTTGCGATGCCCATTTAGCAACTGTTTTTTCCTCGGGGATGGCGTAGAAAGTGGTATTTCCTTCCACAGCCGTCAAACGTTCTGCATACAAGCGCAAAAAATCCCTTTGAGGTGTTTTGGCTGGATAAAAATGGCCTACCCAATCTTTATAGGCCCAAACAGCACAACCAAGAAAAAAATTCATAGATATTTTTCCATTTATCTAAAACTTAGCATTTTTATGGCAATTGTACTTTACCATGTGCTACAGGACAAACGATCGCTCGTTCGGTCCAGCCTTCCCTTGACAGTTTTCTAGTTATATATCGTTTCACTTTCTAAAAATATTATATTAGAGTCAGTATTGTTCGTTTATGCAGCTTTCCAGCAAAAATATTCGCGCTTATCAAAATCTTATCAATTCTTCATTGTTTGTGGATAAATCAAGAATCAATACGTTATACCTATTGGTCAATTGAGTCAAACCAAATTGGAGCGATTGACTATAAATTTAAGAATTTTTACCTAATTTCCAGCGCTCTATTTTTCGGAGATACTTGTTTTATGAACTTAACCAAATTCTTTTTCGTTTTCTCGCCGCTAGCTTCTCTGTTTGTAGGGCTGACGGCAACGCCAGCTTCTGCCGAGACTTGGATTGCCAAATGCAATAACTTACAGTTTAACTTTCAACGAGACAACGATCGATTTTTGGTGTACTTTCAAACCGACAACGGTACCTATCAAGTAGCCCAAGGTTCCATTACATTTGATAACGGTACGGCCGTTCGCGGACCGGTTGCAGGAAACGACAGCTACATTGGTGCTGGTGGTGGCAGCAATGCCAATACGCCTATTACCCAAATTGGACTGAATGCCAGTCGCAATATGGTTTATATTTTTTACCAACATCCGCGCAACAATTCCCAAGAAACAGGTACGTTTTGCAATACGCAAATTCAACGTCAAAATAGCGATCGCAGTAGCAATAATAACACCGATTTTACGGGTGTTTGGGATACCAACTTTGGCGAACTGCGCCTGTACCAAATACAAAATTATGTAATTGGCGACTATGCCAACCAAGGTATTATGCTAGGCAAAACCAAAGATAGTTGCGTGGCTGGTGTTTTCACCAATGGCGATCGCAATGGCATTTTTCGCTTTAATATGTCCGATGCTGGCAAGTTTCGAGGAAAATGGGCTTGGCAGGGCAATGATTTAGATCGAAATTGGCAAGGAAATCGTACTGCCAATACAGTAGAACAGCTACAGAATTTTACTCGAAATGGGTCTACAACATCCATCATAGATAACGAACGCACGGTATTTGACGGTACCTACAATTCTCCCTATGGTCAAGTAGAAATTATGGCCCGAGATTTATTTCTCATTGGCGATTATGCCGATAAAGGTATCTTAGCCGGTATGTGGGATGGAAATTCTTTTGTTGGTCGTTTTACAAATGGCGATCGCACGGGATGGTTCCATTGGGAATTTTTCTCTAAAAATGGTTCTTTCCGGGAAGGTTCTTGGGATTGGATTGGTGAAGATAGCAGCAGCAACTGGCCTTTGCAGGAAACCAGTTCCAATACACCGCAAATTGATAACATGCTGGATGGCGTGAGCTGCGAATAAATGCATTGTCTCTTCCAATCAAAAATATTGCGAATATTTGTTTTGGGGAAGGGTTGACTGTTTTGATGGTTAGGTGCATCTTTGTGGGGCGTTTCTCAAAACGCCCCTCTTGCTAGATTGAGTATCGCCAAAAAAAAATACTATTATCCCCAAAAATGCGATCGCTTTTCTATCGGCGTTGCCATAATTTCATGCCCAGCAAATATAGAACCAAGGAAAAAATAGCCACACCGGGAGAAGGCAAGAAGGAAATTGCTGTATTTGGAGATGGCAAAGTTTGCAACTGGGCAACCGTACAAGTATTGCCGCTTTGAAATTCTTTGGTTTGGAAAACAGGCCTGGTAGCGTATTTTGTTACCACAACCAAATCATTTTTTTCCAAGGTTTCTGCCATTGGGAGAAACGAAGGAGTGGTGTTGGCAAGGGGAAATTTTTGTAAATTGAAATGCCCCATTTCCATATCGTGGGATTTGGGTTTTTGGGGAAATTGATAGAGACCCATTCCCATCGAAGATAGGGTAACAATTCCCATGGAAACTGCCCCCACACTAAAAACTCCCATGGAAATTACACCAATAGAAATGACCCCCATGGGAATAATCGCGATCGCAATTAAACCATGGGCAGACACACCAATAGCAATAATACCATGGGCACCAATGCCAATGGCAATTATACCGTGAGCGCCAATACCAACCGAAACGAGTTGGCGTTTTTTCTTTTCTTGTTCGCAGGAATTCATAAAAATTTTCTTGATTTCTAGCAATAAAGTAGTATAGAGAAAAATCCTCAAAGCGTCAAAAGACAGCTTGTCATAGTTAACTTTAATTATTATTTTATCTTTATAAAGTGATTTATAAATAAATGATTGTTGATTTTGACCATTTCCTGTGGATGGTTCTATATCATTGTTCTAAAAATCTGTAAGAAATAATCGGGATGTTTGGGTAGGGATGCTTCGCAAAACGCCTCTGCCAGAAAAATTGGCAAATTTCGGAAATGGCTTTGTAAAAAAATTGCGCCCCCAAAACATCTTGCAGCAGCTTGCTTGTATCAAAACAATTTTATTCAATGCGATCTTGCCAGCAAGATTGTATTTTTTTGTAAACAAATTTGGCACTTTGCGGGAAAATTTCATTACAATTTGACATACAAGCTAGGTGGACATATGCGCTGGCAGCCAACAAGAAGCTTGACGCCTCGTTTTCCTCTATTTGGGAATTCCCAACCAACGAACAGGTTTCTAAGAAAACGGCAAGGCGGCATCGTTCCATGAGATATTGCGAAACGCCGCAAGCGGTAGATTCACCAATCGATATCTAGGCAGAGTACGATTTTCTTTGTACCTTGCCTACCCTTTTCTACTTCCAGTCAAAAACTTATTGATATCATGGCTACGCTGAAAGCTTCACCGCAAGGACTCATACGCATCAAGCGATCGCGCTGTCAAAAAGGCTGGTCGGCTAGCAGCTTCCGTTGGTTGGAAGAAGCTAGCAAGGTTTTGGGGGTATCTTGGGAAGACGATGGCGTTTTCGCTGCCGGCATTTCCGAGGGAACCTGGAAGCGATTTTTGGCGGGAAAAACACCCATTAACGAAGAAGCGTTTAAGGCATACTGCCAGGTTCTTGAGATTGATTGGCAGGAAGTTATCGAAGGTAGCGACCCATTGCAGGCATCGGTGGAGTGGCAGTTCTATACCGATTGGGGAGATGCGCCGGATGTTTCTATTTTTTACGGTCGCGAGGCGGCGTTACAAACGATCGAACGATGGATTTTTGCAGAAAATTGCCGGTTGGTCACCCTATTGGGAATGGGAGGCATTGGCAAGAGTGCTTTGGCGGTGAAGGTAGCCAGGGAAATTGCAGAAATGCGCGGGCAACATGTCTCTAACGATCGCTGTTTTCAATATATCATTTGGCGATCGCTGCGCAATGCTCCCGGAATCGAAGAAATTCTTACCGACTGCATTCAGTTTTTCTCGCAACAACAGGAAATTCGTTTGCCAGATGGTTGGGAACGCCAAATGAGCAAACTGTTGGATTATTTGCGACGCTATCGCTGTTTGTTGGTTTTGGATAATGTTGAATCCATTTTACAACCCGGCGATCGCACGGGAGACTATCGCCAAGGGTACGAAGGTTACGGACAGTTTTTGCAGTGTGTGGCGGAAACCAGCCACCAAAGCTGTTTGCTGCTTACTTCCCGGGAAAAACCCCAAGGGATAGCCATGTGGGAGGGAGAAAGCCTGCCAGTGCGATCGTTTCAAGTCAGCGGTTTGGCAGAAAACGAAGGTCGGCAGTTGTTTAATCTGAAAGGAACCTTTACCGCCACTGAAAACCACTGGCAAACCCTCATTTCTCGCTACTCTGGCAATCCCCTGGCGCTGAAAATTGTAGCTTCTGCAGTTCGCGACTACTTTGACAGCAATATTCCCGAGTTTTTAAATACCACCCAGCAAGGTACGTTCTTGTTCGACGATATTCGTACGTTGTTGGAACAGCAGTTTCGGCGATTGACCCCTATAGAATACCATTTGATGTACTGGCTGGCGATCGCGCGCGAATCGGTCACCCTAGGGCAGCTGCAAGCCGATTTGGCGATCGCTGTTCCCCCGCGGGATTTGGTAGAATCTTTACATTCCCTGCAACGTCGTTCTCTGATTGAAAAAAGTAGTACTGGGTTCACCCAACAGCCAGTGGTAATGGAATATGCCACCATACGGTTCGTCGAACAAGTTTGTACGGCCCTGGAAACCCTAGCCAATGCCAGTCAAGAACCACCCAACCACCTGCCATCTCCCATTTTTGTTACCCATGCCTTGCTGCAAGCTACCGCCAAAGACTACATTCGGGAAACCCAAGCCAATCTCATCGTACAACCCATTGTAGAACAGCTTGCTGTCACTTGGGGAGAGACAAACAATCTCCGCCATTATTTGCAAAATATTTTGCCGAGATTGCGCGGCAAATCCCCCCGGGAAACTGGCTATGCGGCGGGCAATGTGCTGAATTTACTGGCTCAAGCCAAAGCAGACCTGACGGGATTGGATTGTTCGCAGCTGACGGTCTGGCAAGCGTATTTGCAGGGAATACGACTGCACGATGTGGACTTTACCAACTCCGATTTGTCTCGCTGCGTGTTTACCGAAACCTTGGGCAATATTTTATCGGCAGCATTTTCCCCCAATGGTCAGTTGTTGGCAACTTGCGATACCGATTGCAATGTCCGCGTGTGGGAAGTTCCCTCGGGAAAACTATTGTACATCTGTCGGGGACATGAGAACTGGGTGCGTTTTGTTACCTTTGCCCCGGATGGGCTGACTTTCGCCAGTTGCGGTGCCGACGAAACCATTAAAATTTGGAATGTTGGGGATGGTGTTTGTATTAAAACGCTGGTCGGACACGCACACGAGGTTTTTGCGGTGGCTTATAGCCCTGATGGGGAAAAGCTAGCCAGTGCCAGCGGCGATCGCACGGTGAAAATTTGGCACGTTCGCGATGGTCGCTGCTTGCAAACCCTCAGCGGTCACAGCAATTGGGTGAGTTCTGTCGCTTTTTCTCCCGAGGGTCGTTTCATTGCTAGCAGCAGCGCCGATGGCACAATTAAGTTTTGGGATGCTAGCGGGGGCATTTGTATCAGGAGTTTGACAGATGAAATGGGATGGGTTCGCGCGATCGCGTTTGGTCCCGATGGGGATGTATTAGCCAGTGCCGGTAACGATTTTACCATCAAACTGTGGGACTGCCAAAGCGGAACCTGTTTGCAAACCTATACGGGACATCAAGATATTATTTATTCTGTGGCGTTCAATCCCGCAGGAGATACCATTGTCAGCGGCAGCGGCGATCGCACGGTTAAATTTTGGGACCGCTACAGTTCTACCTGCCTCAAAACCCTCTGCGGACAAAGCAACGAAGTCTGCTGCGTTGCCATTTGCGCCGACGACCGCACCCTTGCCTGTGTTAGTTTGGACCAAACCTTACGCTTGTGGGACTATCAAAAGGGACAGTGTTTGAAAACTTGGTACGGACACACCGATTGGGCGCTTCCCGTGGCGTTTTGTCCTCAAGAATCCTCGAACGACGAGATGCAAGTTGGCGATCTTCTCGCCAGCGGCAGCAACGACAAAAGTATCCGGCTGTGGCACTGGCCAGCAGGAGAATGCTGGCAAACTTTGCAAGGACATACCGATTTTATCTATTCCTTGGCTTTCAGTCCCGACGGGGAAATTCTCGCTAGCGGCAGTACGGATTCCTCGATTCGCCTGTGGCAAGTTAGAACCGGGACGTGCTTTCAAGTCTTGCAAGGTCACGCGGATTGGATCGATGCGGTGGCTTTTCATCCCCAAGGACAGATTTTAGCCAGTGTCAGTGCCGATTGTACGGTAAAACTTTGGGATATGCGTACGGGACAATGCTTGCAAACCCTCACCGGACACAGCAAAAAACTTCTGGGCGTTGCCTTTCATCCCCATGGAGAGCTTTTGGCGAGTTGTGGCGTTGACCAAAAGATTCAATTGTGGGAGGTAGATTCCGGTCGTTGCTGGAAAACTTTACAAGGGCATACCAGCCGGATTTGGGGGGTTGCTTTTCATCCCGATGGCAAACGACTTGCTAGTTGCAGTACCGATCGAACTATCAAACTGTGGGATATAACTACGGGAGAATGCTTGCAAACCTACATCGGACATACCAACTGGGTGTTTGCGGTTGCCTTTTCCCCAGACGGTCGGTGGTTGGCTAGTGCAGCTCACGATCGCACGGTGAGAATTTGGAATACGGTTATCGGTGAGTGCGATCGCGTTTGCGTCGGACATTCTCACTTGGTTTCTGCCGTTGCCTTCCATCCCAACGGAGACTTTCTGGCATCTGGTTCTCAAGACCAAACCGTCCGTATTTGGCGCGTGAAAACCGGAGAATGCATCCAAGTGTTAATCGCCAAACGCCTTTACGAAGGCATGAAGCTAACTGGGGTTCGCGGCATCACCCCAGCGACGATTGCGACGTTGCAAACCTTAGGCGCGGTGGTCTGAATTTGCAACCATGATTAGCTAGTGTGAGGGCACTGTTGGACCCCCAAAGCCACATTCGCCAGCAAGTCATCGGCCATGTCTAAAAATTCTGCCACCCGTTCGTCGCTCAATCTGTATACCACATATCGTCCTTGCCGTTCGGTGATTACCAAATTGCAACCGCGCAAACAGGCAAGGTGATTGGAAACGTTGGATTGGGTCAAACCGGTGGTGGCAACCAGTTCGCTGACGCTGAGGGGGCGATCGCGCAAAGCCAGCAAAATCGCCAGTCGCGACGTATCCGCCAAGCCGCGAAACAGCTTCGCCTTCACCCCCACCATGTCATCGGATGTATGTTTGTCTGCCGCTAGCATAAAAATAATGATAATCATTCCCTCTTTATTCTACCTCAAAAATTAACAATTTCTCGAAAAAATCCCTTGCCTGTAGCGTTAGGTTTTGTTAACATATCAGCAAATACTGATATCAGTATATACTAATATTAGCTGGTACGTTATCCAGCGCCATCCACCGATTGAGGTTGCCCTATGCAATCGAACCCTACACTCAAAACATTACAAGCCCAAGTGGAAGGGATGGATTGTCCCAACTGCGCCCAAACCATCCAATCTCATTTGGATGGGGCTAGCGGAATTCGCAAAGCTACAGTTTCTTTTAGCAACAGCAAGCTGGAAGTAGCTTACAACAGCGAAGAAACCACAGAAACCGAAATTCGCCAGCGCGTAGAAGCCTTGGGCTATCGCTTCAAAACCGCCGCCACTACGCCGGCAGCAACTTCTACCAAATCGCCCTCTGTCTGGCAATTTTGGCTGTTCACCCGTCGCGGTCAGGAACTGTTGCTGGCTGGTTTGGGATTTTTGTTAGGCGGTTGGGCGCAGTTGGCTGGGTTGGATGCTTGGATATGGCAGATATTTTACAGCATCAGCATCGTCACCGCTGGTTGGCGTGTGGCGCGCGCTGGTTGGATTGCTTTGAAATCCGGCAAAGCGGATATGAATTTGCTGATGACCGTATCTGCTGTGGGGGCAGTCATTTTAGGCGAGTGGGTGGAAGGCGTGATGGTGGTCTTTCTGTTTTCTCTGGGAACCAACTTGCAAAGCTTTGCCCTGGGCAGAACCCGCCGCGCCATTCAGGATTTGATGGCACTCACTCCCACCACCGCTACCGTTCGTCGGGGTGAGGAAGAAGTCGAACTGCAGATCGAAGAAATTGTCGCAGGCGATCGCTTGTTGGTACGTCCGGGACAGCGCATTGCTTTGGATGGTACGGTGGTTTCCGGGACCAGTTCTATAGACGAGTCAGCGATTACTGGCGAATCGGTACCAGCAGATAAGTCGATTGGCGATGAAATCTTTGGCGGAACTTTGAACCAGGCGGGATATCTAGAAGTAGAAGTGACGCGCACTTGCGAAGATACCACCTTAGCCAAAATTGTCCGTTTGGTGGAAAGCGCCCAAGCCAGCCGCGCGCCCGCCCAGCAGTGGGTAGATAAATTTGCCGCCATTTATACGCCTGCCGTCATTGGCACCGCGATCGCGATCGCGATCGTTCCCCCGTTGCTGTTCGCCCAACCCCTCACCGAATGGGTGTATCGAGCTTTGGTATTGTTAGTAATTGCTTGTCCTTGTGCTTTGGTGATTTCTACACCAGTTTCCATTGTGAGTGCTATTGGCGCTGCTACCAAAGCGGGGGTTTTGTTTAAAGGCGGTCACGGCTTGGAAATGGCAGGGCAAATGCAAGCTTTGGCTTTTGATAAAACCGGAACCCTGACGCAAGGCAGTCCTTCGGTACAGCAAGTTTATGTTTTGGGAGATACCACCGCCGAACAAATCCTATCTCTAGCAGCAAGTTTGGAACAAACCTCCGAACATCCCTTTGCCCGTGCTATTTTGGAACGCAGTCAGGAAGAGAACCTGGTTTTGCAGTCTCCCCAAAATGTGAATGTATGGCCAGGGTTGGGGATTGCTGGCGAACTCGATGTGGGTCAGGTTTGGGTAGGCAACCACCGCCTGCTGGCAGCGTATGGCATTTCTTTACCATCTGAGGAAGCTTCGTGGCGGGATGCCGGGCAAACGGTGGTTTTTGTGGGTACTTCGGATACGTTGCTAGGGGCGATCGCGCTAGCCGATCCTTTGCGAGTGGAAGCCAAAGAAGCCATCCATCGGTTGCAACGAACGGGAATCGAACGTTTGGTGATGCTAACGGGCGATCGCTGGTCGGTTGCCCAACAAATTGCCGCTGATGTGGGGATGAAGGAATATCGCGCCGAACTGCTGCCTCCGGATAAGCTAACGGAAATTAAGGAATTGCGCCAGCAACAAGATACGATTGGTATGGTTGGCGATGGGATTAACGATGCGCCGGCGCTGGCGGCTGCGGATGTGAGTTTTGCGATCGGTCGCAACGATTTGGCGTTGGAGACGGCGGATATTGTGTTGGTGGGTGACGATTTGCGGCAGTTGGATTACGCGATCGCGCTTTCTCGCCAGGCGGTAGCGACAATTCGTCAGAATATTATTTTCTCGCTGGTTACCAAAGGGGTGTTTTTGCTGTTGGCAAGTGTTGGCATTGCCGGGTTGATTGCAGCGGTAGTAGCAGATGTGGGTACTTCGCTGTTGGTGACGTTGAATGGGATGCGTTTGTTTGGGGTTCGTTCTCGTTAAAGAGTGATACGATTTTCTAAAAAGAACGATTGCCTTGAATTTTCCAGATCTTCCAGTAACTGATTGTATCTTGCAAGAATTTGCCCCCATTCTATCATATCAGGAGAAATCTTCTGCAAAATTAAACCTATGAACGCCTGGTGTAGTAAGCCATTTAGGTCAATAAAAAGCCAAAATTCGCTTTCTGGAGAAATTTCAGTACAAGAATCTCCCAATTCCCTACTCACCAGAAGTTCAGCTATTATGTTGGCAATTTTGTTTCCAACACAATAATACCATTTCCTTAAAAATCTGCAAGGAATAATTGGGGGATTTTTGTAGGGGCGCAACGCGTGAGTAGGGGCGCAACGCGTGAGCGCCCCTACCAGGGCAATTGAGGAATTCCAGACAATCGTTGTTTTTCAGAAATGGTATAAGCAAGTTATATAATGTACTTATCAAGAATGCTTTTCCGTAGCATACTGTTAGAATCTTGGTAGAGACGTAAGCAGGACTTGGTTCGGTTTGGAAACTAGCTCTATCGTAAAATAGCCAAGGTGCAAACAAACCAAATACCACCTACAACGTCTATAAAAATACGTGATATACAGCCCATTTGTCGTCTCTTTAAAGAAGAAAAAGATGATTTATACAACTCATTTCCTATCCATGGGAGTTTTACTTGCTATCTTGCCGTTTGGCATTTTCTCCACGGAAGTATCTACTTTCAAAACAGAAAGTTCTCATGTTGAAGAATCAATAACTACAAGGGAAGTAGCATCTAAGATTGCGCAGTCTAGTAGCGTATACACCATCATTATCGATAGTCACAACATTTCCGGTAAAACCAGCTACACTATCAAAAATGGTGGCATGTTGGAGCAGATTGAGGGAAAGCTGGATAATTACCGGGTTACAGCTCAATCTAACGATACTGTTCGCGGTAATACAGCTATTGGGGAAGTTAGTGGTGGCGTGGATGGTTTTCGAGCTTACGGCGAACGTCCCCAAATCGAGCTTAGCCAACCAGCAAATGCTAGAGTATATGTTAAGCCGGGTTACACGGAGGAAGGGTACAGCCATACCATCATTATTGATAGCCATGATATTCCTGGTCTGACAAGTTATACTCTTAAGAATGGGGGCAGGTTAGAACAGGTTGAAGGACAGCTCGAAAATTTCAGAGTTACAGCGCAATCCAACGATACTGTTCGCGATAATACAGCTATTGGGGAAGTTGATGGTGGTGTGGATGGTTTTCGAGTGTACGGGGAACTTCCGCAGATCGAAATTACCCAACCAGCAAATGCAAAGGTTTATATTAATGGGCAACGGAGATTGATAAGCCGGTAGGAAAAACTAAGCAAGGCGATCGCGCTTTCTCGCCAGGCGGTAGAATTCGTCAGAATATTATTTTCTCGCTGGTTACCAAAGGGGTGTTTTTGCTGTTGGCAAGTGTTGGCATTGCCGGGTTGATTGCGGCGGTAGTAGCGGATGTGGGAACTTCCCTGTTGGTGACGCGGTTGGCGCAGTTATTTGGGTAAATGTTCACTCTAAAATAAGTACAAGCGATCGCGCCTTTCTCAGCAAAATTTTATCTAGCATTTAGACAGACATCATGGAACTTCTGGAAAATAGGAACCAGACATATAGCAGCCAATCCTTACCAGATGTCGCATGAACCACCGTTTTGCCTCTCACCGCAAGGATCGGGAATGTTCTTCCCATAGCAACAAGCCAACAGCGACCAACTCTGCTTCTCCAAGTCGCCGCCAATCCCTGGGAAAACAATTTTCCTTATCACGATCGCGTTTGGTTTGGCTCATTGCGATCGCTTTTCTTGCCGGTTTGCTATTATTTTGGCTAACCCCTCTGAAAAACTTATTTAACTACGACTTCCTCGCCAGTTGGTTGCACCAGTTGAACTGTTTTCCCTGTGCTGCTACTTTTTTTATTATCCTTCATGCGATCGCAACTGTATTTGGCGTTCCCGGTACAGTTCTAACCGTAGCGGGTGGTGCCGTTTTTGGGTTGTTTTGGGGGTCTTTGCTATCCGCGATTGGTGCTACCGTGGGAGCAGTGGGTGCCTTTTGGATCGCGCGTTATTTATTCCACGATTGGGCAGAACGTCGGTTTGCGCGCCATCGTAGATTAGCAGTATTTCGAGAAGCCGTCAAGCGATCGCCCTTGCGGTTTATTTTGGCAGTTCGCTTTGCCCCCATATCCCCGTTCAATGTCGTAAATTTTCTATTTGGCTTAACGCCCATTTCTAGCATTGATTATACCATTGGCACCTTCTTTGGCATTATTCCTGGCATCGTGGCTTATACTTGGATTGGTGTTACCGGTATCGATGCTTTTCAACAAGGGGAGTGGTTGCCTTTCCTGATTGCCTTATCTCTGTTAGCTTTGCTGTCTTGTTTGCCAGCTTTTGCCCGTAAGTATTGGCAAGGACGTTGAGGGTGGGAGCGTGGGAGCGTGGGAGATTGGGAGAAATGGAAGTTCATTAAACTGTGGGCATTTGAATGTCAAATAACCACGGAACCCACAACAATAAAATTAGCAGTGCTACAAATAAGGTAGGCAAGACAATTGGCAAACAAAGCCTGGTATACTGAGCCCAGGTAATGCGAATGCCGGCTTGCGATAAGTAATGCAGCCAGAACAGCGTTGATAAACTGCCAATGGGAACCAATTTCGCGCCAATGGTACAGCCGAGGATGGTAGCATAAATGGCTGTTGCTTGCAGAGCTGTCATTCCTGCAGACGTAGGTGCGATCGCTTCCATATCCCGAATCGCATTGGTTTGTACCACAATCGCCGGTAAGTGATTGCTGAGAGAAGAAACAATCGCTGCTAAAAATCCCGTTCCCCAACTCACGATCGCTACTCCCCAATTGCTCAAACCAGCGATCGCTTTTTGCAATCCTATCTCCAATCCCGCATTTCCCAAACCAATCCCTGCCAAATACATACCCCAGGCAAACAGCAACACCTGCCAAGGGGTTTTTCGCAAAGATGAGAAAGAAAATGGCGAGGTTGGTTGTGAGGGAATTTCCCGTGGCGATAGGGGAGAAATGCGACGTGGGGGGATTTGTTGGTAAAACGACCACCACAAAACAAACGTAGCCACAATTGCAGCTACCATGACAATGGGAAACATAACCAAGATATACTCCCCGGTATCGATGCGGAAGGTTTGGAGAGTGTAGCGGCTAACGGGATGGGAAAAAGGTGCGATCGCACTGGCGATGGCAGCCATTATCAACCAAGAGATGGCAAATGCTAGGGTGGTAGTAGAAGGCCATTTGCCGATACGCGATAGGGCAGCCAACAGCGGTGTTAGCAAGACAATCGCGCCATTGTCGGTAAATAGCAATGCCGCCAAACTCACAGCAACAATGCTGGTAAAAAACAAAACCCGCAACTGGCGAACCCGCGATAAAATTTTCACCGCCAGCCAGTCAAACAATCCCATGGTTTGCAACAAATGCACCAGCAGGATTACAATAACCAGCACCAGTACGGTGTCTCGAAACATCCACTGGGATAAAATGGGGTCGTTCCAACTTACCAATCCCAGCAATAAAGGTACTAAAGCGCCTATAATGGCAATGGTGCCTACGCCAAATCTCTTGGGACGCCACCAAAGGGCCACCAAAACCACCAAATGAAGTGCGATCGCTGCTGTAAGTTTCATCTTTTGCTACGTTCGCCAATTTGTTGTCGTTTGTTCGAGTTATAGGAATCCATCGTGACAGGTACGATATCGACTTGGGAAACCAACCATCAAATTCCTGCAAGCGAACACCGGCCATTTCTTAGCATTGCGCCGATGATGGACCGTACCGATCGCCACTATCGGTATTTTATGCGCCAAATTACCCGCCATACGCTACTGTACACGGAAATGGTGGTAACGGCAGCCGTGTTGAATGGCGATCGCCAAAAATTGTTGGGATATTCCCCCGAAGAAAAACCCCTGGCGTTGCAAGTTGGCGGCGATTCTCCCCAAGAACTGGCCGAATGTGCCAAAATTGCTGCCGATTGGGGTTATGATGAAATTAATTTAAATATTGGTTGTCCCAGCGATCGCGTGCAAAACGGCAACTTTGGCGCTTGTTTGATGGCCGAACCCGATACTGTGGCCCGTTGTGTGGAAGCCATGCGCCAGGCAGCCGACATTCCAGTTACGGTCAAACATCGCATTGGCATCGATAACCTAAATCGCTACGAAGATATGCGCAACTTTGTACGCATCGTCGCTGCTGCTGGTTGCCGGCATTTCACCGTTCATGCCAGATGCGCTTGGTTGCAAGGTCTGAACCCGGCGGAAAATCGCAACGTACCACCGCTACGATACCAAGATATCTATCGCCTCAAACAGGAATTTCCCCATTTGTATGTGGAAATCAACGGCGGCATCAAAACTTTAGAACAAGTTCGGGAACACTTGCAACTGGTGGATGCGGCAATGATTGGTCGCGCTGCCTACGACAATCCCTATTTGTTTGCTACTGTAGACCGGGATTTCTTTGGCGAAGAAACCGTTCCCACCACCCGCGCCGAAATTGTCCGTTCCATGTACGACTATATCGACCATTGGGTGTCTAGAGGCGTAAAATTGCACAAAATTAGCCGCCACATGCTGCAATTGTTCTCCGGTCAGCCGGGAAGTCGCGCCTGGAGAAGATATCTAACCGAACATGCCTGCCGACCGGATGCCGATTCCCAAGTGATGGAAGCCGCTTTGCAGTATCCCCTGGAAATGATGGCTGCCTCGCCAGCATAGAATGCATACCATATAAAGCAACATTTGTCAAGTACCTGACGGGAACTCCATCCTTCGGTATCATGACCCTGGTTACAATCCGGTAAATATTTCCACCAACTATGCAGACTTTTCAGGAGTTCCTTCAGCAAACATTTTGGCAGAATACGGTAGCCGATTACCTTTCGGTGGTAGCCACCTGGGTGGTTGGCTTACTTGTGGTTTTAATATTCAAAAATGTTATTGCTACGCGCCTGAAAAATTGGGCAAGCCAAACCAACACCAACTGGGATAATTTAATCATTCAAATTTTTGATAGAACCATTATTCCACTGCTGTATGTGGGGGTTCTCTATCTCAGCGTTCAAGGGTTAACCCTCTACCCCGTTTTAAACCAAGGCATTACCATCCTTTGTATTGCTTTGGCTACATTTTTTGTTATGGGGTTTATTACCCTCGCCATTGCCCAAATTTTGCGCTACCAACTGCGGCGACGTAGCGAAGAAGCCAGAGAACGTACCGTTCAATCCCTGCTACCCGCCATTCGCGTGGTGGTTTGGTCCATTGGGGTCATTTTCCTGTTGGATAACATTGGATTAAATATTAGCGCGATCGTTGCTGGTTTGGGAGTTGGCGGTGTTGCCATTGCCTTGGCATCGCGAGGGGTTTTAGAAGACCTGTTTAGCTACCTTTCCATTATTTTCGATCGCCCCTTTGAAATTGGCGATTTTATCATTATTGGCGACTACGCCGGTACCATTGAAAGAGTCGGTATCAAAAGTACCCGCCTTCGCAGTTTGAGCGGTGAAGAGCTGGTATTTTCCAATCAGGATTTAACCAGTTCCCGAGTCCGCAACTACAAACGTATGGACCAACGTCGTATTTGCTTTCAAATCGGCGTCACCTACGAAACTAGAAGCGAACAGTTGCAGGAAATGCCCACCCTAATTCAGTCTATAATAGAAAAACAGGAGGGGGCTATTTTCGATCGCGCGCATTTTGCATCCTACGGCGATTTTAGTTTAAATTACGAAATTGTCTATTACGTTACCAGCAACGACTACAGACAATATATGGACATCCAGCAAGCCATTAATTTTGAACTCAAAGAAGAACTGGAAAAACGCGGCATCGAATTTGCCTATCCCACCCAAGTGCTGTATCTCAACCGTCCGGAAGATACCTAAAAAAACGCCAATTCGTTAAAATTGTTGGCAATTCCATTTTACAGTGAGCGTAAAAGACCAACCCATCCAAACCATATTTCTATCGAGCGATTGCCTACCCAAATTTATGACAGTTTCTACCAGTACCCAAGCCAATACATTTCCCCTAGCTGCTATTGTCGGACAAGATGCCATTAAATTTGCCTTGTTGCTAGCCGCCGTCGATCCGGGATTGGGAGGTATTGCCATTTCCGGCAGGCGGGGAACGGCAAAATCCGTCATGGCGAGGGCAATTCATTCTCTCATTCCCCCCATTGAAGTCGTTAAAAATTCCATTAGCAACTGCGACCCCCACAACATGTGGGATTGGGATGACGATACCCTGGCGCAATACGGCGAGGCTAGCGAAGTTCCCACCGAAGTAATTCCTACGCCGTTCGTGCAAATTCCTTTGGGAACCACCGAAGACCGGCTGCTAGGGTCGGTGGATGTGGAAAAATCCGTGCAGCAGGGAGATACGATTTTTCAACCCGGTTTGCTGGCTAAGGCCCATCGCGGGGTTTTGTATATTGATGAAATTAATCTTCTCGACGACCAAATTGCCAATTTGCTGCTAAACGTCCTTACGGAAGGTCGCAACCAAATCGAACGGGAAGGAATTAGTTTCCAGCATCCCTGCCAACCCCTGTTTATTGCGACTTACAACCCCGACGAAGGTCCGCTGCGAGACCATTTGCTCGATCGCATTGCCATTACTTTATCCGCCGACGGGGTTTTGGGAATCGACCAGCGGGTGCAAGCGGTTGACCAAGCGATAAATTATTCCAATTCGCCGCAATCTTTCCTCCAGCAGTACGAAGAAGATATTGATAGTTTAAAAACCCAAATTATTCTGGCGCGGGAATGGTTGAAAGAAGTCACCATTTCTGGCGAACAGGTGCAATATTTGGTTGAAGAAGCGGTACGCGGGGCCGTCCAAGGACATCGCGCTGAGTTGTTTGCGGTGCGGGTGGCCAAAGCTTCGGCGGCTTTAGATGGGCGATCGCAAGTGAATGCGGATGATTTGCGCCGGGCGGTAGAATTGGTTATCGTGCCCCGGTCAAATGTTATCCAGCAACAACCCCCAGAACCCCCACCGCCGCCACCGGAATCCAACGACGAAGACCAAGACCAACAGGAAAACGAGGACGACCAACAAAACGAAGACGAACAGGAACCGCAAAACGAAGAACAAGAACAAGAGGGAGAGGAAAGCGAAGAACAGCCGGAACAACCGGAAATTCCGGAAGAGTTTGTGTTCGATCCGGAAGGGGTGATGCTAGACCCGGATACGCTGTATTTCTCGCAAATGGCGCAGCAACGTCAGGGCAGTTCTGGCAAGCGCAGTTTGATTTTCTCCCAAGACCGGGGTCGTTACGTGAAGCCGGTGATGCCTACAGGGGAAGTGTTGCGGGTAGCTGTGGATGCTACGTTGCGGGCAGCCGCGCCCTATCAAAAAGCCAGACGCGAACGCTATCCCCACCGGCGCGTGGTTGTGGAATCGGGAGATTTGCGCGCCAAACGCTTGGCCCGTCGCGCTAGTGCGTTGGTGGTTTTCTTGGTGGATGCTTCCGGTTCCATGGCATTGAATCGCATGCAGTCAGCCAAAGGGGCGGTGATTCGTCTTTTGAATGAGGCGTATCAAAACCGCGACCAAGTGGCGCTGATTCCGTTCCGTGGCGAACAAGCGGAAGTGTTGCTGCCCCCCACTCGTTCCATTACGACGGCGCGGCGGCGTTTGGAAAAATTGCCCTGCGGCGGTGGTTCGCCTTTGGCCCACGGTTTAACCCAAGCAGTGCGCGTGGGGATGAATGCCCGTCAATCCGGCGATGTGGGACAAGTGGCGATTGTGGCGATTACCGACGGTCGGGGGAATATTCCTTTGTCGCGATCGCTGGGCGAACCCATGCCCGAAGACGAAAAACCCAATATCAAAGAGGAATTGTTGGATTTGGCTGCCAAAATTGGCGGTTTGAACATGCAACTGTTGGTTATCGATACGGAGAATAAGTTTGTTTCCACCGGATTTGCCAAAGAGTTAGCGCACAAAGCCGGTGGCAATTACTATCACCTGCCCAAAGCCACCGATCAAACCATTGCTTCGGTCGCCCAAGGTGCGATCGCGGACATAAAATCCTAACCAAAGTAGGGTGGGAACCGCCCACCCCTGACCCAAACAATATTTTTTGGGAGAGCAACTACCATGCGGACATGAAATCCTAACCAAAGTAGGGTGGGAACCGCCCACCCCTGACCCAAACCAGGTTTTTTTTGAGAGAGCAACTACCATGCGGACATAAAATCCTAACCAAAGTAGGGTAGGCACCGCCCACCCCTGACCCAAACAATATTTTTTTGGGAGAAGAACTACCATGTGGATCTATTTTCTCGGCTGGTTTCCCATGATAGCGATCGCAATTGCCAACGCAGGAGTTCGCGAAACCTGGTACGGCAAGCATGTGAAAGAATTAACAGCCCATCAGATTTCTACAATTTCGGGAATTTTGCTGTTTTCTCTGTATATAGGCACTTTGGTCTATTTTGTTCCTCCTGTTTCTATCCCACAAGCGATCGCGATTGGCGGCATGTGGCTGGTGATGACGGTAGCATTTGAATTCCTATTTGGTCGTTATGTCGCCAAACATTCCTGGGAAAAACTTTTGGCAGATTACAATATTTTGAAAGGACGGTTGTGGTTGTTGGTATTGGTGGTTATTGCTACTGCCCCCTACGGATTTTACCGATGGTTGTGGTAGAAACAATTTGCCGTTCGTATAGATTGAAATAAGATTGGTTGCGGAGTGAGGAAAAATCTGATGGGACGATGGACTGCTAGAGGATTGGCGATCGCAACGGCAATATTGGTGGCGATAACCGCCGCATGTGCTACCGTGGCAGATATACCATCGCCAGTCTCTTTATTTCCCAATGTAGCGCTGCAACGCGATCGCGCCTCAGAGGAGGCGTTTGAAGCCCGCAGCCTCGCCATTCGCAAACAGTTGGCAGATTTGGATTTAGAAGAATTGGACCGCTGGTGGCGGCGGGTGGATATTGGCGACCCGCACAAATATTTGCTTCCGGTTATGGTGGCGCGGCTGAGTTTGGAAGATACAGACGAGTCTAAAATTTGGCAAATTCTCCGCAATCTAGAAGAAGATAAATCGGATTTGTATCACTTTCGCAGCTATCTCGATATTCGCCTGTTTTTCCTATTTCGCGATCGCATGCCAGAGGATATAAAAGCCATCTACCGCCAAATGATGCAACGTCCGCGCGTGTTTGAGTGGCTGGAAACGGGAACGGAAAACCACATGTACATGCAGCGGCTATCGGGATTGGCGCTGATGGATGGCAGCAATTTCCCCAATGAAGACCCTGCCACACCAGCAACCCTGGAAGCCTGGGTCCGCACCGAGTTGCAAAAGTTACTCACCATCGGACAGGGAGAATTTCACTCTTCCGTATATTACGGTTACAGTATCGGTGCCTTGCTTAACTTATACGATTTTGCCGAAACCCCCGAACGGAAAGAACTTGCCAAAGCTGCTTTGGATTGGTTTGCTACCAATTTGGCGTTGCGTTTCAGTTGGGGAACGGTGGGTGGTGCGGAAAGTCGTGGGTTCGATCGCGAAACTTGGAATAGTGGCGCGGCAGCTGTAGCCTGGATGTGGTGGGGAGATGGTACCGATGCAGAAGCGATCGCCCGTCAAATGAAGTCGCAATATGCACGGCTAGCCTTGCCCGCAGCGTTGAGTTCTTACCGACCACCGCCGCATTTAAAGGCATTGGCACGCAAACAAGTAAAATTGCCGTTTTTACTGGAAGCTAGCCATCCAAGTTATTACAGCTATCACCAAGATAATCGGTTTTGGGAACGGTTTTACGTAACTGAAGATTATAGTTTGGCAACGTTAGTTAATCCGAAAAAGTCCTATCGCGTGAAAGGGACGATTAATGCTCAGTATGCGACTTATAAATTGGTGGTGCGCGATCGCGAAAATCAGAACAACGCCGTGGTGAGTTTGGGGGGAACCTATCATTCTCCCATGGCAAAAGGCAGCAGTCCCGGCGATCGCTATTTGCAAGGACGTAGTGCTGTCATGTACCAATCCATTCTAAACCAAGAAGACCTGGAAGCGGGGGTTCCGGCGCGATCGCATTTAGTCCTTCCCAACCGCTATGGCGAACCGCAGCAATACGGCGATTGGTACGTATGGCAAATTGAAAATATCTGGCTGTGCGCGCGACCTTGGGGCGATACTGTTCGTTTGAACAATCCAGTATCCTCCGAACACGAGGACTATCAAGCCTTGGTAGCGCAAGGAAAGCGTACGGCATGGATTACCGATATTGCCTCGGTTCGGGATTATTCTACATTCGCCCAATTAAAACAGGCACTGGATGGTACAACAGTCAGCGATCGCGATTGGCAAAGTCAAGGCAAGCTAGAATATACAGGATTGAACGGCGATCGTTTGGAAATGACCTATACAAGCGATCGGGGGCATGTCAACGGTCAACCCTACCCGATTCCCCGTGCTGTATTGGATAGTCCCTACGTTCGCCAACCCCTCAACAGCGGAAAACTAACCGTAGAACATCCCCAACTAGGTCAATGGCAATTGCGCTCAACCTTAACGCAACCCCAGTGGTCCCAGGATTGATACCCGATCCAACACGACCCCGATTTTGACAGAAATGGTTATCTAGAAGCCGCTAAAAACCGTTTGGTCACCTCAATGGCATGTTCTGGCGTTTCCGCGATCGCCATTCGTTCTTTAGAAAGTTTCTGGAAAAAAAAGCGGCAGGTTTCGTCCTTATTGAGTAAAATAACAGGTTTGTCAGCTTTGAGCGCCAGGGCAATTTCCGAAGTGGTACCCGTACCAATCCCGCAAGCCACAATTGCATGGGAAGACAGTACGTTAATATTGTTGCGAGCATTCCCCATGCCGGTAAAAATCGCAATATCCACCGCTTCCGAAACGCCACCTTCGCTTTCATCCGGCAGAATGCCTATAGCGATCCCATTGGCTTCCTTCGCACCGCGGCTGGCAGCATCCATTACTCCGACATTACGACCGCCGGTTAGCAAGATCCAGCCTTCTTGAGCAATATATTTGCCCAGTTCGTAGGCACTTTCTAAATTATCCGTCGTTGCCCCGTTTCCAGGACCCATAACCCCGATGACAGTTTTTCTCATAACGTTTTCCGACAATTGAAGATAAAACTTAATTTGCTGTTGAAATAGGGGAAAGAGGGAGCAGATCGTGTTCCCACCCACCCTCCCCCTTGCCCTGAGTGCCTTTGTTGGGTACTTCCATACCTGCAAACTCGGTATCTACCCATCCCATTCCAACAGCACTAAGGTACAATAACTCACTGCACGGGAACTACGCAGAATTTTTATGACAGAAACCTACAACGTAGAAATCGTTCACCAGGGACAAAGCTATCACTTACAAGTTCCAGAGGATAAGTATATCCTGTCTGCCGCCTACGAAGCGGGTATTGACCTGCCCAGTTCTTGTACTTCTGGTGTTTGTACCACCTGCGCCGCCAAAATTACCGGCTCTGGTAGCGTCGATCAAGAAGATGCTATGGGGTTGGGAAGCGATTTGAAGGAAGAAGGCTACGTCTTGCTATGCGTAGCCTATCCCCGTTCCGACTTAAAAGTAGAATCGGAAAAAGAAGACGAGGTCTACGAACGTCAGTTCAAACAACCTGATTGAGAAAACTTTATAGATTGGCGGAGAGATTCGGTGTTGGCTAACCGTAACTTCCTTTTCTGGTTGGCCAACACCTGTTTTTTCGAGAGCAAACCAGATGCATCCTGTTTCTTATACCAAATCCGACATGGGAGAACCACAATTCTTCTGTAGAAGCAACCCCCCCTGGCTTTCGTAGGGGGAGAAGGGCACTACCCCTATGCTTCGGCAGGCTCAGCACAAGCGTTTTTGTAGGTTTATGTACATCGGATTTGGTATCAAAATTCCTTTCTCCAATTAACGAGCCGCAATCCCAGGTGCATACGCCTCGACAACTTTACCAGTGCGCGTACAAGTCACCAGCAAGTAATCGCAAACCGGGCACTGGGTACGGGTTAGCTGTCTGTCAAGGATATGGTGGCGGTGAGCGTGGTTGCCGCAGTTCGGGCAAGGCAGCAGGTAAATGAGACGATCCATCTTAAAACCTCTTCATATTTGGCCAGACAACTCAAAAAAAATTATCAAAGAACGGATTTTGTTTTCTGGAAAAGCAAGACCAAAAATTGTCTGCTTTCTAATTAATTATAGTTTTTTCTCTAATTAGATTCAAGATGGTTTGGGATGGCGATCGCATATCGTAATAATCGATCCCCAGTCATTTTTTTTGGATTCTTTATATTTTCTTTAGATTTTTATCCCGCTTTTTTGGTTAGAAAAGCACTTCTAGAAACCAGAAGCGATCGCCGAGAGTCTCCGGATTTTTTCTGATAACACCGAACCATTCCCTAAACTACGTAGAAGAAATCACGAGGGTCGCAGAACGTTATATTAAAGTTCGATAAAGCAATTTCTGGTATGGTAGAGGTCGAATGGCATAATGACTAAAGCTGGAGTCCTATCCATGCGTTGCCAGGCTTGGCCCGACGTTGGGGTAGGAAATTGCGGAATCTCTTATTTTCAGAGCATTTCGCCCTTGACAGTTGGTGGTTGCTTCCTAGCATGGTAAAAGCTGGTACTGGTTTCCCTACAGACCGGCTCCCCTAGGAAACTTATCCAACCCTCCCCTTGTGCCTTGTTCGATCTTGATGCGAACCACCCACCACTTCCGTTAGCTATACTTTAGCCATGGCTCCTGAGAAGATCCTTGTCGTTGACGACGATCCGGCAGTTCGGAATTTAATTCATCGCTTCTTGAGCAGACAAAACTATCAAATGGAGTCTGCCGAAGATGGCAAAACTGCCATGGAAATCTTTCATAAAATCAACCCCGATTTGGTCATCCTAGATTTAAACCTACCCGACATTAGCGGCTACGAACTTTGCCAGGAAATGCAGCGTCAAACCGGCGTCTTCGTGCTCATGTTAACCAGCCGTACCGACGAAGCAGATAAAATTCGGGGATTTGCTCAGGGAGCAGACGACTACATCACCAAACCTTTTAGCTTGATGGAGCTAGGAGCTAGAGTGGGAGCCATTCTCAAACGCCAACGCAGCGTTGCTCCTACCGAAGAAACGCCCCTTGTTTATAGCAATCTTGCCATTGACCCCGCCCGCCGCGAAGTTACCCTCGACGGCAAACTGCTTAACTTAACCGCCCTAGAATTCGACCTGCTGTATTTTCTTGCCAAAACCCCAGGTCGCGTCTGGCGGCGTTCGGAGTTAATTCAAGAAGTTTGGAACTACGACTACGTAGGGGAACCGCGGGTTGTAGACGTACATGTCGGTCAAATCCGACGCAAAATCGAACCCGATGAAAAATCGCCATCTTTTATACAGACCGTACGGGGGGTAGGGTATAAATTTGAAGCACCAGATACGAGCAATACCAATACTGAGACCGATACCGATACGACAGACAAAAAAACATGAATCAACCCTACAATGTGTTCCTCAAGAACATGGCGAGGAGCTTACTTTTGGGAAGCTGCGGTTGGTTGCTGGTTGCTTGTGCTTCCCCCAACCAAAACGGTCAAACCCAGATTATTGTAGCGGCGGCGGCCTCCTTAAGCGATGCTTTTACCGAAGTTGGTGAAAGCTTTGCAACCAACCATCCCCACATTACCGTTGATTTTAATTTCGCTGCTTCTGGTACCCTACAGCGTCAAATCGAACAAGGATCTCCCACGGATGTGTTTGCCAGTGCTGCCAACCAACAAATGGATGCACTGGAAGCACAAAACCTGTTGCTTGCCGGTAGCCGGCAACGCTTTGCCCGCAATCAAGTGGTTGTCGT
This sequence comes from Geitlerinema sp. PCC 9228, assembly GCF_001870905.1. Taxonomy (NCBI): domain Bacteria; kingdom Bacillati; phylum Cyanobacteriota; class Cyanophyceae; order Geitlerinematales; family Geitlerinemataceae; genus Geitlerinema; species Geitlerinema sp. PCC 9228. The sequence goes on along the minus strand of NZ_LNDC01000094.1, from coordinate 39,404 downwards.
TGCCACTGCCAACAGCGACCTTAACATCGACGAACTCACCGATTTAGAGAACGACAGTATCCAACGAATCGCCATCGGCAACCCTGCCACCGTGCCTGCTGGGACTTATGGCAAAGCTGCTTTAGAATCGGTGAATCTCTACCAACCCCTCAGCGATGCCCAAAAATTGGTTTTTGGGGAAAACGTGCGCCAGGTGCTTACCTATGTGGAACAGGGCAACGCACCGGTGGGCATTGTTTACGCCACCGATGCCGCTATCGCCCCCAATCTGGAAGTAGCGGTGAGGATTGCCCCGCAGCAATCTGGAGATATCGAATATCCCATTGCTATTATTGAGCAAAGTCAAAACCCGGAAGCTGCCCAAACCTTTATTGATTTTGTCACCAGTTCCCAGGGGCAAGAAATTTTACAGAATTACGGTTTTCTTACTCAAACGAATTTATAGGATCCCGGTTGCAAATACTCAGCCACCCGTGGTGCCAGTTCGTAGCCGCGTCGGGCACAATCGCCCATGGCGACTCCATCGCTGTAGTTGCTGCACAAAAACAACCCCGGTAGCGATCGCACCCCCGCATCAATGGCTGCCAGCCGACTCCCGTGACCGATAGTATACTGAGGGATGGCCTGTTTCCACAAGTGAACCTGTAGTACTTTTGGTTGTTTGTCTTCCCGCAGCAGGGTCTGGCACAAATCCCGATGTACCAGTTGGGCAATTTGTTCTTGATCCAAGTTCGCAATTTCTGGATCGGTGGTGCCGCCAATAAAATTCAGCAGCAATTCCCAACCTTCCGGTGCCCTCCCCGGAAACAGACTAGAGCCCCAAATGGTGCCCAAAGTGCGAATGCCCTGACCCCGAGGAATCAAATTGCCAAATCCATGTAAGGGTTGTTTTTTAAACGCACTGCTGGGATAGCCTAAAACCACACAAGCTACGGGCGGGTAGGGAATGCTTTCCAAGGCTTGGATGGCTTGTTGCTGCTGGGAATTGACATGGGGGTAGGATTTGAGCAAGTTGGCTGTTACGTAAGCCGGTGTTGCCAAAACCAGCGATCGCGCTTCTACCTGTTGGTGCCCCTGCGGGGTAGCAAATTCCACCAAATAATTGCCACCTTCCGTTTTACCGATGCTTTTTGCCTGCCAGTTCACCCGCACTCGCGAACCCAATTTTCCGGCAATGGCTTCCGGCAAAGACTGCAAGCCCCGTTGAAAGGAACCTAACTGCCCGCGTTGCGTTTTTGGCAAATTGCGATCGCGGTTTTTTTTCTGCGTTGGTGCCTGACGCCGCGATAAAATAGCTCCCGCTACCAAGCTGCCCCCAACTTTTTCCAAACGTGCTATCCGGGCAAAAGCAGAAGCCGCTTCCAGTTCGTCGGGGTTACCAGCATATACCCCAGAAGTAAACGGTTCCACCAATTTTTGCAAGACTTCAGGTCCCAGGTGGCGGCGGATAAAATCGGAAACGCTTTCCGGTTCGCTGGTCACGTGGGGCGGTACAAATCCCAATGCCCCCAACAGCGCCCGTAGTTTGCCCACAGGACTTAAAATAGGGGAAGTAACGGCACTGGGCGGACTGTTCGGCAGTGCAATCAATCTTCCTTGCCAGTAAACGTAGCGCGGCAAGCGGCGGTCAGCCAAAATCAACTCATCTTTCAAACCGACATCCACAGCAAGTTGCAGCAGTTCGGGTGTGGGCGAAAAACTATTGGGACCTTCTTCGTACAAAAATCCCTCACTCGAAGCACTGGTTACGCTGCCTCCCACCCGAGGTTGGCTTTCCGCCAGTAAAATATTGTCCACCGAGCGATCGCAGTTGACCAAAGCATGAGCCACGCTCAATCCGCTTATACCACCACCCACAATTAAGGTATCTACCCATACAGGCGATGCTTCGTTTGCCTCGTTTCCATTTTCCGCAATGGCATTCATGATTTTTCTGTCTTCCCTTTTCCTGGAACTGCTTTTTCTCACCCTCAAAACGTAGCCCCACAGGGCGAAGGGCTGGTCAGCTACCTGAAGCTGGAGGCATAAAGCCCCCGCGCTTCAGCCGGGGGTGTTGACTGCATGGCACTTTCCCAGCTATTTATCAACCAAAAACAATGGATGGTAGAAATCGAACAGAACGTATTCACTGATGCCGTTTCTATCTACCATCCAACTGCTGGCGATGGCAGGGACAGCCCAGCAGGCCTGCCCCTACTAGAATACCAGAAAACCAGTTACGCCGAACGTTGAAACAGAGCTTCTAGATACACCCGCGCTGCCTGACGTTGGTTTTGGGAAGTTTCGGAAGTATCGCTATCGCCATTTTGAAGTAAAAACAGAGAGAGCGCCGCAGCAAACACGCGGTCTTGGTCCCAATCGGGATGGTTTTCTAAATAGGCGGTTAGAGATTCGTGCAGCTCTTCAGGGATTTCGGCCAGGATGCTGACTTTCATAAGCACTCCTTACATATCAAAGACCCGCTTGGGGTTGGGATAACTTCATCGCAAGCCAATGGTTCGCTCCGCCAAATCCTAGCGATGGCAGCCAAGGTACCGACCTATTGGACCATCGCTGCCAGACATTCGACGAAGGAGCAACCGGTGTCTGTTGGGAACTGTAGGAAACGATCCTGCAGGCATCTTTCTTCCCACAAAAGGATAGCGAATAGCTATTCGCGAAGCGTTTTCCGGTTTTTTCCGTCGCTCCTTTGGCGAAAGCAACATTTTCCCCATCCGCGCGAATACCGCTCCAACGGGCGCTTGAGACGCCTTGAAGCTTTGGGGATTTGCGTGCGTTGACGATTTATTGTGCGCTATCTGGGGGTGGGGTTGTCAATGTTGCAAATTGTAAAGAAATGCCGTCAAGATGGTATCTCCCTGGGGAGAAGCAACGCAGTTATGGGGATTTTAGTCCTCAAAGCGTTACATAAATTAACAAAAATAGGGTGTTTCCTATGGCCGTCGGCAAAATCCACAACCAGACCAAAAATGCCGATCCCGTCTGTCTACCTTGGGGAAAACGGAGGCAAACTTGTGGAAAACAACGGCGGAACCTGTGGAAAACCTGTGGAATCTTTGGGGAAAAGAAGAACAATTGTAAAGAATTGTAAATTTCCGGTTGGGACCTGGCTAATATAGCTAAAACTCCCCCTATGAGAGAAATTCCGCTGCTTGCTGGCGGATGGCAACCCGTTCCGACTCGGACATGCGGTGGAGATTTTTGAGAACCATTCCCATGCGATGCAGCGATCGCAATTTTTCTTGGTGGCGTTCCAAAAAGTTCCAATATAGGTAGTTGAAAGGGCAAGCATCTTCACCGATGCGCTTTTTCGGATTGTACTGGCACCCCCGACAATAATCGCTCATTTTATTTATATAATTGGCCGAGGCGGCATAGGGTTTGGATGCGATCGCGCCGCCATCAGCAAACAACCCCATCCCCATCACGTTGGTCTGCATTACCCAATCGTAGGCATCGATAAAAGCAGCGTGAAACCAATTTTTGACCTCCTGAGGAGAGCATCCAGCAATCAGGGCAAAATTAGCCAAAACCATCAATCGCTGGATGTGATGGGCGTATCCCGTTTTCTCTACCTGTTGCAGAACCTCTCGCAAACAATTCATTTCCGTTTTTTGGCTGTCCCAGAAAAAATCCGGCAAAGGATGCGTATGTTGAAACCAATTCATGGTCGCAAAATCTCTATTCCACGTTTGATAAATTCCTTGCATGTATTCCCGCCAGCCCAAAATTTGTCGGATAAATCCCTCAACGCTGTTTAAAGGCAAATCTCGCTCGTAGTAAGCTTCTTCGGCAGCACGAATCACTTCCAGCGGCTGCAGCAAGCCAATATTTAAATAAACTGAAAGCAAAGAATGCCACATTGTCGGTTCCCCCGTTACCATGGCATCCTGGTAAGGACCAAATGTTGGTAAAATTTCCCGTACAAAGCGATCGCGTACCTGCAATGCCTGTTCTCTGGTTACCCCCCAGCCAAACGGTTCCGCCCAACCGTAGGTGGGAAAAGGCAAGTGCTTCACTTGTTCGATAACCGATTGGGTGATTTCGTCAGGGATAAATCTTAAAGGAGTCGGTGTTTGTAAAGATTCTCCTTTTTTGGGAGGGCGACGGTTTTCTTTGTCTAAGTTCCAAGTTCCGCCAACTGGGCGATCGCTTGCCATTAAAATCTGGAATTTACGCCTACCTTGACGGTAAAAATCTTCCATGAGCCAACGTTTACCCCCTTTTTGCCATTGGGTAAATTCTTCGCGACTCCATAAAAAGTTATTATTTTCGGTAAATATAATTTTACAAGGAAGGGGAAATTGGTAAATTGCTTCTGCAAAAGAGCGATCGCTAGGGGCCATCATCCAGATTTCGCTAATTTGATTTTCCTCAATCCAATGAGATAGAGGGTCGAAAAAACAAGCAGCTGCTGGAAAATAACTGACCGACCAACCTTGCTGGCGGAGTTCGGCAGCAAAATGCCGCATAGCCGACCAAATGAAAATTAGCTTTTGCTGGTGATAGGGACGCTGTTGTGCGTACTCTAAAGATTCGATAAAAATAACTGATACCCGATGGCGGTTGTGCCAGTGAGTAGCGAGTGCGGTTTGTTGGGGATGCAGTTGGTCACCCAATATCCAAATACCAGTAGTCATGATGGGGAAGATTCGTTGTTGTTTGGGTTATGGTGGGGCTGTTGCTGAAGGGGAATCCGAATGGTAAATGTGGTGCCCTCTCCTACAGATGAAGAATATTGTAATTCTCCTTGGTGCAGTTCGGTGATAATTTGATAGGCAATCGACAATCCCAATCCCGTTCCTTTCCCCACTGGTTTGGTGGTGAAAAAGGGATCGAATAGGTGTTTTTGTACTGCTTCTGTCATTCCCATGCCGTTATCTGCCAGTTCGATTTCCACCCAATCGTCAGCTAAACGGGTAATAATATCGATTTGCAAGCTATCTTTTTGGTTTTTCTGGTAGGCAGTTTCCAAAGCATCGATGCTGTTGGTGAGTAGGTTGACAAATACTTGGTTGAGTTGGTTGGCATAGCAGCCGATGGCAGGCAAATCTCCATAGTTGCGTACGATCTCAATTTCCGGGCGATCGCATTTTTCCGTGAGGCGGTGGTGTAAAATGGTGAGGGTACTTTCCAACCCTTCGTGCAAGTCTACTTCTTTCCAGTAGGCTTCGTCGAGGCGCGAAAAAGTACGCAGCGATCGCACAATATCCCGAATTCGTTCTGCCCCCACTTGCATAGAGTGAATCAATTTGGGAAAATCATCGATAATAAAATTCAAATCGCTTCCAGCCAAGTCTCCCTCGGGTAGGGCATTTTCCCAGTCAAGCTTTTGGTAGTGCTGCAACCAATTAATCAGTTCGCTGGTATATTCCTGAGCATGCGTAATGTTGCCGTAGATAAAATTAACGGGATTGTTGATTTCGTGAGCAATTCCCGCCACAAGCTGTCCCAAACCAGCCATTTTTTCGTTGTGGATTAGTTGGGTTTGGGTACGTTGCAGTTCGTTGAGGGTATGTTCCAGTTGCAAGGCGTGTTGGGAAGCAACTTTGGCCGATTCTTGGCTTTTTTGGTAAAGGGTGGCTTGGGAAATCGCAATGTTCAAACAATCGCACACCGATAGCAAAATTTCTGTTTCCCAAACTTGCCAACTTCGCGGTTTGTCTTCCTGAATGCACCCAATAATACCAATTTCCCCTTGCTGGGTGATGGTGGGTACGGCAAGAAACGCTCGCATGTGCCAGCGTTTCAGCATTTTTTGCGCTGATAGCGTCAGTTCGGCTTCCAGTTGGTTGGTATCGTCTACTTGCACCACTTCCAAATGAAGGCATTTTTGAGTCAGAAAATTATCCCCACTAGCCGGGTAGATGCCCAGATTACTGCCCTTTTCTGGAGATTTCGCTTCTTTGACACAGTTCCAAACTGGCAAATTCTCGCCATTTCCCGGTTCGTACCAAAGAAAACCGCAGCGATCGACTTGCAAGAGATGGCGAACGGAGCGAACGGCAGTTTCTAAAACCGTATCTAAGTCAAGGGATTGGCGGATTTGATTGGTGATGCGATTTAAAAGTGCTTCTTTTTGTGCTTTTTTACGCAACTGTTCTTCTTGCCACCGCAGGGAATTTTCAATGGTTTTGCGATCGCGAATATCCCGCGCTATGGTAGCATAAAATTCAATATTCCCTTGCCGGTCTTTGTGGGCGGTAATTACTTGCGATACCGGAATAATATTGCCGTAGCGATCGACAAATTCACTTTCCCCATGCCAGACTTGCTGCTGTTCGGCAATGGGAATGGCACTTTCAAACGCTGTTTGCCGTACTTGGGGTGCGTAGTAGTCGCTGATATGCTGTTGGGTGATATCTTCTTCTGGTGACAATCCCAACATGCGCCGTCCCGCTGTATTGATATAATAGGGATGTCCGGCAGGATCGGAAATCCCTACAAAGTCCGTGGTGGCTTCTACCAACGCTTCCAGTCGGTCTTTGGCTTGTTCCACTTCCTTATCTTTGGTAATATCTCTTGCAATGGCGTAGATAACTTGTTCTTCCGGTACCGCGATCGCACTCCAAGACAGCCACCGGTAACTGCCATCAACATGCCGGTAGCGATTTTCAAAGGTAGTCAGCTTTTCCGTTTCCAACAGTTCCTTACCTTTGTTGTTGGTTTCTTCCCAATCATCGGGATGAACCAACTCTGGTAGTGCTTTCTGGCAAAATTCTTCCGGCTGATATCCCAGGATTCTCGTTACCGCTGGGTTGACTTGCAAAAACACCCCTTGGAAATTTAAAACGCAAAATAAATCCAAGGAAAGTTGGAAAAATTTGCCTGCGGTGGGAAACTTGGAACAATCCTGACAGGTTTCTGGCATTTCCCAAGAGCATTCCAGTGGCAGCCAAGAACCAATAATTTCCGAGGGAGTGCCAGTTTCGTTTTCTATCGTCTGCCATTCATCGCGAATCCAACAATAAGAACCGTCGCGCCGGCGCAAGCGATATGCCTGCGTTCCGCTTTTGGCTTTGATAGGCGTTTGCGGTGGTATTTCCCCATTCCAGCTACCAACCACTTGGGGAAAATCTTCTGGGTGGATACTTTGATACCAGAAATGGGGGTCTTGCAGGCATTCTTCTACGTTATATCCTAATTTAGAAGCGATATTTTCGCTGACAAAGTTCAGCCCATGCGGTGGATTGGTATCCATGCTATAAATAACAGCAGGACTGGCAGCTAGGAACTGCCGCCATCTTGCTTGCTCTTGCTGGGATGATGGTTCGACCATAGCTACGTTTGAATTGTTTCCTCAACCAGAGTTGGGGATATGCCTGACAGGTAGAAGGTAGAATGTCTGGCGGTGGAGAATGGGTGCGACAATTTTTCGCCGCTTTTGTTCGTTTCCCACCATTGCCAATAACCATCCCCTCCTAGTTGATTCTTTTCCCAACTATTCTGACACTTCAATTGTTATTCATTATGGTTGCTGCTTTTGTCCCCTAGCATCCGTATATTTACGGCAATATCGTTGTCTGGTTTCCATATCTGGCACCAAATCTGGGGCTGACAGTTGCTAGAACTCTTGATAAAAGTTGTTTATTGTGGTATAGTAAATGGTATATAGGCAATTTTATAGAACCTTGGTGCAAAGGAAAATTTTTTCCTCCCTGCCCGTTCGGGGAAACAGCAGTTTTTTGCAGACGTTTCGCTCAAACATCTAGGCAGGGCAAAAATAATAAAAATATTTTCGAGCAGGTTAGATGTTTGGGTTGGAGTGTCCCATTCAACTCCCCCTTTTTTACAGCGAGTGCCCTCGCCCTATGTACCATCTATTATAGGGCATTCTAATTGATTTGTCTACTTGGCTGTGGCAGCGATCGCTATTTTCCGTACAAGCAGATCCCTACCAGAAGAATCTGGTTCTGGCTGGAGGAGGCTTTTTCCGTTGAGAAGGTTTTCGACGCGCTACTTCCTTATCCCCTCGCCGGATGGGACAGGAAAAACTTGACAAAACGGGACGAGCTTGGTATGATTTAAACATAACAATTCTGGCTTAGCTAGGAAGCCAATTTTCCCTCATTTCTTTTTTTCTCATCAAAAAGGAAAATTTTTCAAACCCCCTAGCGGAGGGGAAGGTTCTGGTTGAGGTTCCTTTGCTCAAACATCTAGGCAGGGCAAAAATAATAAAAATATTTTCGAGCAGGTTAGATGTTTGGGTTAGAGTGTCCCATTCAACTCCCCCTTCTTTACAGCGAGTCCCCTCGCCCTATGTATTACCTATTATACCTCATCCCAACTTTTTTGTCTATAGGGCGGTAAATTTTTTTTGGTACTGAATAATTCAACTGAATAATTAATGCCAAATCCGTACTGCAAAAACCCGATAAAGCCCCCAGGCTAAGGCGAAAACTTCTCGTGTTTTTCCCTTTTCCCCCTAGGGGATCAAAAGGGGCGGGCACCTCGACTGCCCACCCAGCAAACTCTAAATTTCTCTATTGATTGATAGAGTTAGTTGCTTGTAGATATTACTTCACAGCCTCTTGCAATCCTGCTTGTACGTCTTCAGGCAAGAACACTGCATACATACCGCGCAAATCGCCTACTTCAAAATTGAAGGCTAAATCTTCAGGATATCCTTTTTTCACGAAATCGGGACGAGATTCAGCATCGCCGTGGCAAGCCAAACAAGCCGGTTCGACATTAATGCGACGATAGTAGCGCAAACCGGGTTCTCCATGCAGCTCTTCTTTTTGCCAGTAAGAAATTAAGTTCGGGTTCTGGCGAAAAGCATCGAGCGCCTCTTGCGCTTCTGGGGTAGCCGGAGCGTGGTTGGGATTGCGGTATTTATCCGCAACTTGCTTGACATTCCAGATATTTTCTTGGCTCAGTTGCTTGGCACGTTTGCCCACCGGCGCGCAGACTTCTTTCATGGTCTGCATGGTGGGCTTACCTTCCATATCTTCAATAGTAGAAGCCAACTGAGAGCGCATTTGGTCGAGAGCTTCTATTTCCCGGGCAATATTGCCAATTTCTTCGGGATTGGGAGGGGTTTGGGTTTGGGCTTGTATCGCAGCAGGCGAACCCAACCACAGGAAAAAGGCGGCGGATAGTACGAACAGCAGGCGGATAAAAGATGCAAACATAGTCACCTCGTTGGTAGTACTAGGCGGCACTGGGTTGGTCGTAGACTACATTACTCAATAAACATAAACTTGTATAGGTAGAAAACCCACCCACCAGGTTCGGTTGCATCATCTATCTGACTAGCATACCGTCTTTGATTTTTTCTGGCGGATTGAGAACCACGCGATCGCCTTTTTCCAGACCGGAGAATACTTCCACTTTTCCTTCTTCTTCAGCCCCAGGAGTAATTTTAGTGAACTGTGCTTTTCCATCCACTACCTGGTATACCCCAGTAATGCCCAAACGTTCTACAACCGCCGCTTGGGGAACCACCAAAGTCTCAATATCTCCCGATTTTTGTAGCCGGATGCGACCGAACATACCCGGAATCACATTTTGTGTGGGTTCGATGGTAATTTTCGCCTGGAAACTGCGAGAGTTGGGGTCGGCGGAAGAAACGATCTGGTCTACCGTACCAGCCACCGTATCGTTAATGGCATCAATTTGTACGTCGATATTTTGACCAACCCGAATGCTATCGATGAGAGATTCGGGAACTTGCACGGTAAACCACAAGCGATCGCTCCTTTCAATGGTAACAATGGGCTGTGCTAAAAACTCGCCCACCATAGAACCAACAGCAGCGTGTTTTTTGGTAATCACACCATCAAAAGGAGCCACCACGCGACCGTAATCCAAATCGGCTTGGGTTCGTTCCACCTCAGCTCGGGCTGCTTGTACCTGAGCTTGAGCTTGTTCGACCTGAGCTTGGGCTTGTTGCATTTGAGCATCTGCCTGGTCAATGGCAGATTTCGCTTGCTCCATATTAGCCTTAATTTGTTCGATCCGCGCTTGGGTCATCTCGACGCGGGTATTGGCATTATCCAGGCGGTCTTGACTAACCACCCCCTGGCTGGCCAAATTTTGCATCCGTCGCTGGTCGAGTTTGGCATCTTCCAAATCTGCTTGTGCCTCTTGCAGTTTGGCTCTAGACTCTTCCAGTTTCGCTTGGGCTTCGTTTTTCTGGGATTGGGCGGTTAGTTTGGTAAACTGTGCCATAGAAACCGCTGATTGGGCTTGAGAGATACCAGCCTGAGCCTGATTTTGCCTTGCTTGAATGCTCTCGACATCAACATTAGCAATCAAATCACCGGCGTTCACCAAATCCCCCTCATCGACATTGAGCTGTTCGATCCTACCGGTAACGCGACTGCTGAGTGTCACGCTATCCACCGCTTCTACGCTTCCGGTGAGAACGCGCTGTTGCACCGTTTTATCGACGGTAACTTCCCCGGTTTCCACGGAGATAGTTTCTGGTTCTTCTTGGGCAACGACTTGGTTGGAGTTGGCTGGCGTACGTAGGCTGCTAGCAAACCACCACCAACCGCCGCCTACAGCGAGCAAGGTCATTAGCGTGACTGCCCCGATTTTGGGGCTTTGCCGCCAGATATTCTGTCCGTTAAATGGGTGTAGTAAAGAACTACTCATGATTACTTCCTCTTTATGTCAGCGCCGCTACGATACGTGGTAGCTACGAACTGCGATTCGGATATTTAGAATTTGTGAAGATTGTTGGTCATTTGTCCTTTGGTGGCACAGGATGTGGGAATTCCCCAACTCCTGTCCCTTCTCCATTCGTTTGGTTTTCCAGCGCGAATGGGAGCTGGCAGCCGCTTAATTTAAGAAGGCTAGGAAGGTTGTGACTTTTGGCGGGCTCTCATGCATAAAGTGAGCAAATCCGGGTCGATCACTCGGTAGTACCGGCATACCCCCACGCGGCGACAAGCCACCACACCGGCATTTTTGAGCAAATGTAAGTGTTTGGATACGTTGGCTTGGGATAAGCCAGTGCGATCGCAAATTTCTTGTACTTTACATTCGCCGTTGCAAATAGCAGACAGGATTTGGAGGCGACTCGGTTCGCTCAAGATTTTGAACCGATTGGCCAAATTTTCCAGTTCGTGGGGTTCAAGAGCAAGATCCATACGCATTCACCTGTAGAGGTAACTTGATTGGTTGGGAGTAGAGAATAGGCAATAGAGAGTAGAGACGGACAGCCGAGCCAACTCGGTATCTGCCATTTCCATCTCTATTCCCTAGTCCCTAGCCTCTATCCCAAATTCAAAAAATCTTGATTTTAGCTTTTTGAGGCGAATGCCTGGTTGCCGGTTTCCCGAGTGGTGTCTAAAGGTTCTACCAGCGACAAGCCCATAAACCGCAAGCCCCAACGCTCGAACCAGGGTACGGCCAAACCGAACCGCATCTTGCTGAGGAAGAAGGTTTCAAAGGCGGTTTTCGACCAGCTGACCCATTTGCCGCGTTTGGTAATGGCGCGCCGGCGTGTGCCCGTTTTAGGATCGGGCAGTACTGGGTCGGCGACGAACACAATGCCGGTATCACCAAAGTCGGCAATGCAAATGGCTTCTAGGGTGGGTTGCACAGGTTTGGCTTTGCTGACGCCCAGTTTGATGGCAATGTTGTGGGCGGCTGCCATGCCCATGGCTTCGGTCATTTGTCCGGTTTTGGGAACGCCCACCGGCAGCGGGGTTTTTTCGGGTGGGTTGATTTCCACAATGACGCCGGCACTGTAGACGGATTCGTATTTGGGATGCTGGTAGGTGTTGGTAACCGGTACGAATCCTTTGGGGTTGGTGAGTTCGGGAGCTTCCCGCAGAAAGGCTGGTCCCCGGAACGGCGGCAGCAGCATGGCATATTTAAAGGGCAACTGCTCGCCACTGTCGAGGTCCATGTGTTCGGGGTGGATTTCTTTGACGGCGGTATTGGGCAGAACGCGAATGCCTTTGTTTTCTAACAGGTCGGTGACTAGTTCGGCGGAGTTGGCCATGCCGCCAATGCCCAAATGTCCGACGTAGGGTTCTGGGGTAACAAAGGTGATGGGCACGCGATCGCGCATACCCTTACGGCGCAAAACGTAGTCTGCCAGCAAGGCAAATTCGTAAGCCGGTCCAAAACAGCTCGCTCCCGGAACGGCACCCACAACCAAGGGACCGGGGTCTTGTAAGAATTTCTGCCAAGCTTCCTTCGCCATTAAGGCATGGTGGGGGTTACACACCGACTGGGTGTAGCCGTTTTCGGGACCCAAACCGGCAATGGCATCGGTGGCAAGTTCCGGACCGGTGGCTACGACCACGTAGTCATATTCCAGGGTTTGTTCTCCGGCGACGAGGGTTTTGTTTTCTGGATCGATGTGGTTGACTTTGCCGTGGATCCAGTCGATGTTGCGCCCTTTCAGCAATTTGCCTACGTCAAGCTGGACCCGCTCTAATGGGGTCAGGTCGAAGGCTACCCAGGGCAGCGATGGGGTAAAGGTGAAGTTGGGTTTGTCGGAGATCAGGGTAACGCGGTGTTGGCGAGGTAGAATATGCCTTAGCTCGTAGGCAGTTGGCAATCCCGCCAATCCAGCGCCAATAACTGCAACGTGTGCCATGATTCTATATCCTCTTTACTATGTTTGATTCGGCAAGCGGTATTTTTTTGAGGGTTGCTGGTACCAAAGCAACGTTCGTTTGATACCTTTATTATACTATAAAACTAAATAGTTATAAAAGCAAGTCTCCCAAAAACTTGCTGGGAAAAACCAAAATATCTGTACAATCGAGCAGGAATGAAAGCGGGAAAGCTACCAGCTTGAAAAACGCCGAAATTTCTGGTTATTCGCATTTTCTACAATTTCCCGAGGCGAAATGGGAAATAAGCTGGCTTTTGGGTGCGTTTTTTATCTTTATATAGCTATAAGAGCGTTTCTATGCTTCTATGCTAGCATACCGCTAGCGAGGCACAAACAGCAGTAAAGGCGCTAGCCACTCCAGTCACAGAAGCTCGCCAGTTTGTTATTGTATAACTAAAAATACAGCCACGATATAGTAGATACTAGCTTAGGTGCCAGTGTCCCCATCATTGGGTAGTTCGCGATCGCTTGTGCGTTGTGGGGGAGGGCCCTCCTTTGGTCATTCCCAAACGTCATACCAGCAGCTACTTGTCAACCAAACATTTGATAAAACCTTTTAAATTTCTTCTTTTAGGTAAAACCTTTCTTCAAAGTATCTATGACCGTGCAACTGAACGACCGACAACAACACGTTCTCTGGGCTACTGTACAGCATTACGTAGCCACAGCAGAACCGGTAGGTTCCAAAGCCATTGCCAACGAATACAACTTAAGCGTTAGTCCGGCAACCATCCGCCATGCTTTTTCCTTGCTAGAGAAAGCCGGCTTGCTGTACCAACCCCACACCTCCGCCGGGCGCGTTCCCTCCGACTGGGGATATCGCGTGTACGTAGACCAACTGCTGCAACCAGCCGCCGAACAGACCAAACGTCAGGTAGAAACCCTGCTTTCGCAAAAACTCAACTGGTCGGAAAGGGATTTTGAAGCAGTTTTACAGGGCGCTGCCCAAATTCTTTCCACCCTCAGCGGTTACATTACCCTCATCACCATGCCCCACGGACAAACCGCTTGCTTGCGTCACTTGCAGTTGGTACAAGTGGGACCGCAGCGAGCCATGTTGGTCGTGGTCACTGACTCCTACGATACGCAATCTACGCTGGTGGATTTACCCGTTGCCCCGGAAGAAGAAATTCCCAACGCCGAGACTGTAGACAGGGAACTGGAGATTCTCTCCAACTTTTTGAACAGCCAACTGCGGGGGCAACCGTTGAATAACTTACCGGAGTTGGATTGGAGCGAACTCGACCGGGAATTTCAACGATATGGAAATTCTTTAAAAAATTTGCTGGCGGAACTTTCCCATCGTTTGTACAACCCCCCGGTAACGCGGATGTTAGTGGGTGGGGTGTCGGAAGTGTTGCGGCATCCAGAATTTTCCGAACTGCAGCAGTTGCAAGCCTTGCTGCATTTGCTCGAAGACGAGCAAGACCTGCTGTGGCCGTTGATTTACGAGCTACCAGAAACCGACAGCCAAGACAAACGGGTCAATATTCGGATCGGTTCGGAAAATCCTTTAGAACCGATCCGCAACTGTACGTTGATTTCCAGTACCTATCGCCAAGGGAATTTGCCCGTAGGGAGCGTTTGTTTTCTCGGACCTACGCGCATGCGTTACGAAGACGCGATCGCCATGGTAGAGTCAACGGCGGATTATTTTTCCTCCATTTTCTCCTAACCTAGGGTGGAACCGTTCCAGCCCCACATGTAGCCTTGAGCGTCTGCAAATTCAATATAGACGCGATTTTTGGCCACGCCGAGTTGGTTTTCCACGCGATCGCAAAAATCCTGGCTCATAGCTTGAGTTTGGTCGGGTTTCATACTACCCACACTTTTAACTTCCAGATAGCAAGCCGGGTCTGTGGTTCCCGCAAAGGTCATGGGAACTTCATCTTCAAAAGAGGTCATCACAAACGATTCCGGTTTGCCGATGTGGCTAGCCAAGCTCGACGATAGTTCCTTCAGCATGGCTTCTACCTTAGCGCGATCGCCAACCTGAGCTGAGGTTTGAACTTTTAGTAAAGGCATCTCGTTCCTCCTTAACAAGCCAATCCACGAGTTATTTTAGCCGCCATACTGCCATCCTGTACTTTCCAACAGTAGCGGTTCGCCATCGCGATGCAAACCAGCGGCAATCACCTCGCCAACAAACACCGTATGGTCGCCATGTTCCACGCTACCGACCACGCGGCATTCCACATATCCCAGAGAATCGGAAATAATCGGACATCCCGTTTCTCCTTCGTAAAATTCCATATCGGCGAACTTGTTGCCCACCCGCTGTTGGGGTTTAAAGAACTTCTGAGCCACTTCTTTTTGTCCGGCTTCCAAAAAAGTTAAGGAAAAGACACCACTGTTTTTAATTTTCTGGTGGGAACCGGATTTGGTATTCACACAGTTGACCACCAGAGGAGGCTGGAAAGAAGCCTGCATCACCCAACTAGCGGTGAAACCGTTCATTTCCTCGCCATCTCGAACCCCACAGATATACAAGCCGTGGGGAATTTTCCGGAGTATGGTTTTCTTCGCCTGTTCGTCTAACAAGGAGTATGTACCTCCAAAACATCGCTAATGTTTTGTAGTGTAGCAAGGGCACCGACCCCAAAACTAGGTCTAGAAGTGCAACAGCTGGAGCGTGGGAGCTTACCGAGCGTGGGAGCGTGGGAGCTTACCGAGCGTGGGAGCGTGGGAGCTTACCGAGCGTGAGCTTGGGAGATATAATTGGTTGTTTTCTCCGATGCTCCGACGCCCCGATGCTCCGACGCCCCGATGCTCCGACGCCCCGATGCCCCGATGCCCCGACGCCCCGACGCCCCGATGCCCCGACGCCCCGATGCCCCGACGCCCCGATGCCCCGACGCCCCGATGCCCCGACGCCCCGATGCTACGTATGAACGGCAACCTCCGGCGGAGAAACAATTTCAAACGCCAAATTATCCTGGTTGTAGAAATCGTAGGTAAAGCGATCGCGAAGATTCGTATCGCTCAATTCTAAGTTATAAAAATTCACTTCCTCATGCTCGAGGAGCGGTCCCGCATGCCAAGTGCCCAATCCCAACTTAATAAAACAATTCCCCGGAACGCGAAAAGCCGCCATTTTTTCAATCTCCGGATAATCTTTATCGCTAGGCGGGGCTACTGCAATATACCAATCTTTCCCCTGCAAAGACCCCAAACACTGGGTGCATTGGCTGTGGCGGGTAATAGTGTGGAAACGGCACCCACATTTTGACAGACGCATAATATAAAATCGAGGCGTACCGCGATCGAGACACAACTGGGCATCTTCGCGATCGAAAGGTTTGTCATCAGCCATCGGAAAAATTGCCTGACCAAAAGGCAAAAAATTATCCCGCGTTACCCAAGTTGCCGGAATTTGTTTTATCGTGTGCGACGTACTCACCAGTTTAGCTCCTTGAAGACAGCTGTTCGTTTTTAGGGTATATCCACACCAGCTAAATCGTATGTAGCTGGAAAAATTATGTTATCTCAAGCTATCCTTATCAAACGTAAATTTATCATTATATAGAAATTTGCCCATACTTTTTTCTTTCCAGGCTGTCTTAACAGAAAATTAATCTGCTCTTAACAACCCGATAGTGTATCGCTACAACCTCACCGAGTAAGGTGTGAAGCAATTGGAAAATTCATGCAAAAAACCGATATCTTCTGGTGAGGAGTGCCCATCTATGGCCATACAGCTCAATCCCCTTGGTAGATTTACCACAGGAATCTTTGACGAAGGGGCAGCCGAAATCGTTGCCCACGACCCCAATTCCCAACGCCTCTTTGTTGTCAATTCCAACAGTGCCACCGTTGATATCCTCGATATCGCCGATCCTAGCAACCCCACCAGAACCGCTGCCATTGATGTCAGTGCTTTTGGTGCCGGTGTCAACAGCGTAGACGTATACGAAGGTATCGTCGCCACAGCCGTAGAAAACCAAGACCCACAAGCCCCAGGCAGCGTAGTTTTCTTCGATACCGACGGCAACGTCCTCAACAGCGTCACCGTTGGATCCTTACCTGACATGGTCACCTTCACCCCCGACGGTAATAAAGTCTTGGTAGCCAACGAAGGGGAACCCAGCGACGACTACACCAACGACCCAGAAGGTTCAGTAAGCATCATCGACGTTTCCAATGGTGTGGATAACCTGACCCAGGGGAACGTCGCCACCGCTTCTTTTGCCCCCTTCAACGGGAAAGCCGAAGCCTTACGCAACCGGGGCGTACGTATTTTTGGTCCCAATGCCAGCGTTGCCCAAGATTTGGAACCAGAATACATCGCTCCCACCGCCGACAGCAGCCGTGCTTACATTTCCCTGCAAGAAAACAACGCCATGGCTGTGGTAGACCTAAATACCGCAACAGTTTTAGACGTACTACCCTTCGGCGTTAAAGAGCACCTACGGGGCGACACCCTACTGTCTCAATTTGACGTTACCAACTTGCCCCCCTTAGGAACCACTGCCGATGGAGAAACCTTTCAGCTAGGGGGATTATCGGGACTTTCCTTCAGCGGCGTCAATCCCGAAACCGGAAACTTCCAGTTTTGGACCGTTCCCGATCGCGGTCCCGATGCCGGCACCCAAGACGTAGACGGCGACGGTGAAGAGGAACGTCTGTTTTTACTACCCGACTACCAGCCCCGCGTAGTACAGCTAGAGTTGAACCCCAGCAGTGGTCAAGTGAACGTTGTCGGTCAAATTCCTCTGACCAAATCCGACGGTAACACCCCCATCACCGGTTTGCCCAACCTTCCTGGCGTTGACGAACAGCCGTTCCAACAAGTGGGCGATAGCTTCCAGGAACTCCCCTTCGATCCCCTTGGTGCCGATTTGGAAGGCATCGTTCGCGGACCTGGCGGGGATTTTTGGATGGTAGATGAATACCGTCCTTCCATTTACCAGTTTGGTCCCGACGGCGTTTTGAAAAATCGTTTCGTTCCGGAAGGCACAGACCCCAACGGTCAGGGAACCTTTGGCAGCGAAACCTTGCCAGAGGTCTACGGCAGCCGCCGTGCCAACCGGGGTTTTGAAGCAGTCTCCTTTGACAGCGACGACGGCATTCTGTACGCCTTCATCCAAACCCCTCTGGAAAATCCCAACCGCGAGGCATCGGACAATTCCCAGGTCATTCGGATGCTGGGCATCGACCCTGCCACCGGCGAACCCGTAGCCGAGCATGTCTACTTACTGGAAAAACCTGAATTTAGCGAAGGCAACGTCGATAAAATTGGCGATGCGGTTTATGCCGGGGATGGCAAGTTCTTCGTAGTAGAACGGGATTCGGGCACCAATTTCACCAGCCGCAAACCTATCTATCAAATCGACACAGAAGGAGCTACCAATCTCCTCACCGACCCCATTAGCCCAATTCCGGGGCTGACCCTAGAACAACACACCCCCGACCAACTGCAGCAAGCTGGTATTCAACCCGTCAGCAAAACGGAAGTTCTCAACCTGCCTTCAGCGGGATACCTCCCCAGCGATAAACCCGAAGGTCTTGCAATTGTTCCCGACGGTGCCGATGCCTCAACGCTAGCGATTCTCAACGATAACGATTTTGCCCAAAATCCGGATACGGCTGCCATTCGCATGGGCATTTTGAACTCCGAGTTCTTGGAAGGCAACCAGTTGGATGCCAGCAATGAAGATGGGGAAATTAACCTGCAAAACCATCCCATCTTTGGTATGTACCAACCGGATGCCATCGATACGTTTGAGGTTAACGGAGAAACCTTCGTTATCGGTGCCAATGAGGGGGATGCTCGGGATTACGATACTTTCAGCGAGGAAACCAGCGTTGCCGATTTGAATCTGGATCCGGAAGCGTTTCCCAATGCCGAAACTCTGCAACAGCCAGAGAATTTGGGGGCGTTGACGGTCACCAATGCCAACGGCGATGTCGATGGCGATGGGGATTACGACCAAATTTTCTCCTTTGGCGGTCGTTCCTTTGCCATTTGGGATGAATATGGCAATTTGATTTTCGATAGCAGCGATGATTTAGCCAGGATTACGGCATCGAGTTTTCCCGATTTCTTCAATTCCGATAACGACGAAAATACTTTTGATAGCCGCTCGGATGACAAAGGAGCGGAACCGGAAGCTCTCACCACCGGCGTCATTGGCGATCGCACTTATGCTTTTGTGGGATTGGAACGCATCGGCGGCATTGTGGTATACGACATTACCAATCCGGCGGTACCCGAACCCATCCAGTACATTAATCCCCGCGATTTTAGCGGCGACCCAGAAGCCGGAACGGCAGGGGATTTGGGACCGGAAGGCATGAAGTTTATTGCCGCCGATGAAAGTCCCATTGACAAACCATTGCTGGCAGTTGGCAACGAAGTCAGCGGCAGCACTACGGTTTACGAAATTAACCCTGCCCCAGCAGCTTCTCTACAAATTCTCCACGCTTCCGACCTGGAAGGTGGTGTGGATGCCATTGAGGATGCCCCCAATTTTGCGGCGGTTGTCGAAGGTCTGGAAGCGGATGCGGCTAGCAAGGGCATTCCTTCGATTACGGTGTCGGCTGGGGATAATTACATTCCCGGTCCCTTTTTCTCGGCAGCAGGGGATGATTCCCTGGAGAGTACGTTCCAGAATTTGCTGGGCAATCCTAACGCCGAACCAGCCCCCGGACGCGCTGATATTACGGCCATGAATATTATTGGGTTTGATGCATCAGCGTTTGGCAACCACGAGTTTGATAACAGCACCAGTGCGGTGGAAGATATCATTACTGCCGATGTGGAAGATAGCGATGAAGATGGTACGCTGGATACAGCTGCTTGGTTGGGGGCTGACTTTCCGTATTTAAGTGCTAACTTGAACTTCTCCAACGATGGACTATCGGGGGTAACTAGCGATCTCATTTTGCCCAGTACGGAATTTAATTCTCCTTTGTCCAATTTAGAAGCGGCGGCGGCTGCTCCCAAAATTGCACCAGCGACCATTATCGAACGCGGCGGTCACCAATTTGGGGTAGTGGGTGCCACAACGCCCCTTGTGGAAAGCATTTCTTCTCCAGGCGATGTCGATGTGAAAGGAGCAGAAAGCAATAACATGGCTGCGTTGGCAGCGGTTCTGCAACCTACCATTAACCAGTTGGAAGACCAAGGGGTAAATAAGATTATTACCGTCACCCACTTGCAGCAATTCCAGTTGGAAGAGCAATTGATGCCCTTGTTGCAAGGGGTTGATATCGCGATCGCGGGGGGGTCGGATACGATTTCTGCCGATGAAAGCGATCGCTTGCGTTCCGGCGACGAAGCAGATGTGCCCTATCCGGTTATTACCCAAAACGCGGATGGCGAACCGGTTGCCATTGTCAGTACTGACGGCGAATACTCCTACGTGGGGCGTTTGGTTGCCGATTTCGATGCTAACGGCGTTCTGATTCCCGAAAGCATAACCCCCGAAGAAAGCGGTGCGTTTGCTACGGATACCCAAGGCGTTACCGATGTTTGGAATAGCGTGGCACCCGGGCAAGACCCATTTGCCCCCGGTACCAAAGGCGCGCAAGTACGAACGCTGACGGATGCTGTAGAAGGGGTGGTAACCGCCAAAGACCAACAAGTTTTTGGAGAAACCACGGTTTTTCTCGACGGTCGTCGCTCGCAAGTACGTACCGAAGAAACCAACTTGGGTAATCTCACGGCAGATGCGAACTTGTTTGTTGCCCAGCAAGCCGATCCTGCCGTACAAATTTCCTTAAAAAATGGTGGCGGTATCCGTGCCCCCATTGGTGAGGTAATTGGCGATGCGGGGCAAACGGTTCCCCCGCAAGCGAACCCGGTTTCCGGGAAAGAAGAAGGGGAAATTTCCCAGTTAGATATTGAAAACAGCTTGCGATTTAACAACGATTTGAGCTTGCTGACGGTAACAGCAGAGGAACTCAAACAAGTTATCGAAAACGGTGTTTCGGAAACTGCCCCAGGAGTGACGCCGGGTCGTTTCCCGCAGGTGAGCGGCATGGTATTTAGCTTTGACCCCAGCCAACCGGCGGGTTCTCGCGTGCAGTCGCTGGCGGTTCTCAACCCAGACGGCACGGTGAGCGATGCTGTGGTGCAAAACGGCGAAGTGGTAGGCGATCCATCACGTACATTCCGCATGGTAACCCTGGGTTTCCTTGCCGATGGTGGCGACAGCTATCCGTTCCCAGATTTTGCCAATACCGATCGCGTGGATTTGGAAACAGCGGAACAGGAAGCTCTAGCACAATATCTGCAAGAGATCGGTACGTTTACCAATGCAGAAACGGCACCGGCGGAGGATACCCGCATTCAAAATCTCTCGGTTCGTGGCGACACCATTTTTGATGCTGGTTTTGTAGCACGCAGTGGCGAAGATGTGGATTTGGCACTACCGGATTTGGTGGGAGACGATGCCACGGCTGAGGATTTGAATGCTGTTGGCAGCAGTGAAGATTTCTCCGATCCGATTGTAGACATGTCGTCGAATTCCGAGTTGCAGGTAATGGCTTCCCGTTTTGAAAGTATTTTTGGGGCTCCTGCTACAAGCGTTAGCGGTTCGGATTTGGATCCGTTGGCGGCAGATGGTTCGTCGGCTACGTTGTTAGATAGCGATCTTAATGAGGCTGGTGCCCTTCTCTAAAAGTTCGTAACATTTTTGAAATAGAGCGATCGCTTTTTACTTACCGAGCGATCGCTTTTTTTATCAAAGAATTGCGATTGAAATCCATCCAAATCCAACCTAGGGAAACCACAATCTTGCTGTAGGAGAAACTCCCCGTAACTGCTTTCTTGTCGGGGTAAGCACGGGGGCACGACCCCTACATTTTCGTGGGTGTATGTACGTCGGATTTCGTATCATACCATTTCCTTAATAATATGCAAGAGATAATAGAGGCATTTTTGTAGGGGCGCAACGCGTGAGTAGGGGCGCAACGCGTGAGCGCCCCTACCAGGGCAATTGAAAAATTCCAGACAATCGTTGTTTTTCAGAAATGGTATCAGACCTCCGAAGGAGATGGTAGAATTTTCTTATTTTTTCTAGGATAATAAGATTGGTATGGCAACCTTAACTTGGGTAGTTTTTACTTTAACTGTCATTATCCTTATATATCATCTCTATCTAGGAATGCTTCCGAGGTGGCGTAATTCCCCGGCGAGTCAAACTGCGATCGATATTTTCCAATAACGCCAAATCTTCTTTCGGTAAAGAACGTCCCTTGTTCGCAAAAACCTCCCCAGGCGCTAGCTGACCTTCTAAAAAGACAAACGCCTCACGAAACGCTCTTGGTGTGGTGGCAACGGGCGCGTCAAAATGACAGGGAATTAACCTTTGAAAATCCCAACTGGCGACCTTATCCGCCCAATCCAAAACCGTTTTAGGGTCGCGATTGAGGATTAAAGTTTGTAAAATGGGAGCAACCAATAGCCGGCCTCCCTGACGCAAAGCAGCAAACGATCGCTGCCAGTCCGATTGCCAGCGGAACGGATACAAGCCGAAATAGGCTTGCTTGGAACGGTCGGGTGCCGTTTTGGCTTCTTGGAACGCTTGCGACCAGGGAATAGTATCCAAACAGCGAGGGCTAAAATAAAAAGCAAATAAAGATACCCGCTGCCATCCTTTGCGGCGATTGGCCGGCGTGTCTTCAATAGGCTCTAAAGCGGTTTCTCTGGCGTGAAATAGCAGGGGATAGGGTTCCTGTTGCAGAATTTCTGGTGGGTTTTCGGGAATGGAGAGAACGGCATCGGTGACCAACAACGTACGAGTTTGCTTGCAGAAAAAAGCTACTTCCTCAAATGGACCCAATCCCAGCTGAATTGGTCCCAATCTCGCATAATCAAACTCATCGGCAAAGGGGGTATCGGCGCTATTTTCCGGCAATTGTTGCGTGCGCCTGCCTGGCAATCCCAACCAACTTAACGGCAAATCGATGGGAAAACTCCATTGGTCGGGGGCAACAAAGACTTGCGCTTGGGGAAATTTCCGGGCAAATGGTCCCACAAATGCCTTATGTTCGATACCGGAAACCGTTGGTAAAATAATATATTTCACTGGACCGTAAGCTTCCACCAACTCATTCATTAGGCGCAAGCATTCTTTTGTGGGGGCTACGGGGGCGTAAACCAACAATCCGCCCGCTTCCAGCCTCACCACCGTCATGCGTACGGGAACGACGACGTAGAAAATCCCCTGTAGCTGGTCGAAGGTCCAAATTTTTGCCGGTATAACTTCTTGGCGAATGGTACGTCGCCGACCATAGGGATAAATCGGTACGGTGAACCAATACCGCCAAATGCGATCGCGGGTGGCGTTACTATCCATGGCAGACGAGCAGATATCGGTAGGTGAGTCCCTTCAATGGCGTATAGATATACCCAATGGGTTGTATCTAGCTTTTCATTATGCCCCATTTCTTGGCCACTGCAAAAGGTTACCGCCCAAACCACCGGTCAAAATTCTCTTCCATCCTCCCCAAACCCCCCTTAGCAAAGGCGATCGCTGCTATTTCCACCGGCGATCGCGACCCAAGCAGGTTGTCGTTATTAAAAAATCTTAATACCGTGGAAAAAAGGATCGCAATTGCTCCGCTTGCAGACCATCTTCCCACAGCCCCCATGTCTGAGCCCCTCATTAATTCTTGGAAAGTCAAAGCCACCCTACTGCTAACCAGCACCACCATTATCTTTCCCAGTGCCGCCATCGCACCGGCGTTGCCAGCCATGCAAGACTACTTCGCCGAGGTGAAAAACGTAGAATATTGGGTGCGCCTGGTGCTAACCATGCCTGCCATTTCCATTATTGCCGGTGGTTTGCTTTCCGGGCAACTCATCGATCGTATCGGTCGCAAACCCTTGCTCGTTGCTACCACCATCATTGCCGGTTTGGCAGGCGGTGCTGGTTTTGTGTTGGACGATATTTGGACATTACTTGCTAGCCGCGTTGTCTTGGGATTCGCCATTGCTTGTAGCATTACCAGCGTCACCACCCTCATCGCCGACTACTACCAAGACCGCACTCGTTCCAACCTCATGGGATGGCAGTCAACCACCATCGGTACCA
Source organism: Geitlerinema sp. PCC 9228 (assembly GCF_001870905.1). Taxonomy (NCBI): domain Bacteria; kingdom Bacillati; phylum Cyanobacteriota; class Cyanophyceae; order Geitlerinematales; family Geitlerinemataceae; genus Geitlerinema; species Geitlerinema sp. PCC 9228. The sequence continues at coordinate 15,779 of NZ_LNDC01000094.1, read as the reverse complement.
CCGGCGTTTTCCTGCTTGCCATCAGCGGTTTCCTCGCCGATATTGGTTGGCGGCTGCCTTTCTTGTTGTATCTCGTTCCCGTGCTGCTGGTACCATTCATGATCTTGTGGCTGTACGAACCATCCACCCAGCAGCCAAAAGAAGGCGAACCCCACGCTCGCCGCGCCAGCCAGCAACCATCGCCCTGGCCAATACGCATCCTGGCAATTATTTACGGGGTGGAAATGCTGCATATGTTTTTATACTATCTCACCCCGGTGCAAATGCCTTTTTACCTGCGGGAAGGGTTCGATCTGCCAGCTTCGCGCAGCGGCATTGCCATTGCCACCATGACCCTTTCCCAAGCGGCCATTTCCCTGGTGTATGGCAAAATTAGAATACGCCTGGGATTTGCCAATATCCTGACAGTCGCTTTTGCCGTTGGTGCGGTCGGTCACGCTATTGTTGCTTTTGCCCCCAACTACTGGATGATTATTAGCGGTTTGTCCATTAGTGGCTTGGGATTTGGTATGCTATTTCCCAACTCTAAAGTTTGGTTGTCGGAAACGGTACCTGCGGATATTCGCGGTCGTGCTTTGGGTGGTTTGACCACGGCTTTTTATATCGGTGAATTTCTATCGCCGTTTGCTAGCCAAACCGCAGTTAAATGGGTCGGCGGTAGTGGCACCTACGCCCTGGCAAGTGGTATCCTACTGTTGATTAGCGCGATCGCTTTGGCAACTCGATCGCAGATGGTGGAAAAACCCGTGGCGACAGCAGCCAACCCGAGCAAATAACGGTACGATCGTTTGTCCTGGGGGGCAAGATTTGTTTAAATACAAGCATCTGCCGCTACCTCTGCCAAGCTGCTATGACAATTTCTATTCAACCCCGCACCCGGGCCCAAGAATCCCGCGCCGCCATCGAACGCATTTATGTTATAATGCGCCATCTGTTTATTCGCGGCTACTACAAACCCGATGGTGTTTCGGGAAGCGCCCTCAAACAAGCCTTGCTGGCTTTGCAACCGGAAATTTACGGTTCTATTGCCGACCCAGAAAAAGTGGAACTGAACGGTTTGGCGTATGTCATCGATCGCCTTCCCCGGGGCATTGAAATGTGTCGCTTTGTAAAGTTAGTAGCTGCCGAAGGCTACGGGGATTCTGGGTTTGAGAAAATTCTTCCCGCCAAACGCCGCCGCAACTGCTACCGCATCGACGACGAAACCATGCTGGTGGAAGTAACCAGGGGTCGCAGCGAAATTTACGATATCCTAACGCATTTGACGTTTATGTACGTGGAAGCGGATAAAATCTGCGAACATGCCCTGGAGGAAGACCAGCCCACCCAAGAATGGGTAAAATTGGCAGAAATTGTCACCAAGCAAATGAACGGCGATCGCGCCCAATATTCCCAAGTGGAAACCCAAGAAGTGCGCGAACGAGCATTTTCCTACGCCAGTACCCTACTGGGGCGTACTTACGCAGAAACAGTACAAGCCTACGAACGCTTTCAAGAAGAAGGTTCCAGCAACAATGGATTCTTTCATATTATCTACTGGCTGGGGCGTTTGGCCATGGAAGAAAATCAAAACCAAGGCGATCGCCAAATTTCCTTTAGTCCAGCCTTACGGGAACGCATCGGGCATCACATTCACGGGGAAAAATGGGCTGGTGAAGTAAAAGAATTCTTACTCGCCAACCACCTGTGGGAACGCCCCCTGCACATTATCAGTGCCAACTTGCACAGCATTCTCAATACCCTGTTTGCCTTCCCAGCGTTAAAACCCAAAATGGGTCCGCGCACCATTGAAGAAATAGCCCGGGAGTTGAGCTTGCCAGAAAACCAAGACCTCAACCAAGAAGTTTGGGAGTTTGCCCACCGCCACGGCATGCACTATCTCCCCGATCGCGCTGGTACAAATATTCAGGTGCAGCTATTCGATACAGCTTTTCTCCCCATCGATTGGCTCAGTCCAGAAATTCAAATCGACCGCGAGTATGTAGAGAACGAAAAACCTGTGCTGTTGGTCATGGACTATGCCTTTGGCGAGCAAGCTTTTGAAATCTTCGACGAACTACTCAAACCCTACAAAACCGGTACGGAAGCAAACAATTTGAATCTGGGCTCGATTTCAGTGATGGGGAAAGCCGGCACGTTGGTAGGGGAAAAAGGAGATTTAATGATTCCCACCGCCCACCTGTTTGAGGGCACTGCGGATAACTATCCCTTTGAAAACGACCTGCAACCAGAAGATTTTGCTGACACGGGATTGCCCGTCTACAAAGGTGCCCTGATTACCGTTTTGGGTACTTCTTTGCAAAATGCGGATATTCTCAGGTATTTCAAGGAATCTTCTTGGAACGCCATTGGTTTAGAAATGGAAGGGGCGCACATGCAGAAAGCCATCCAAGCCGCCGCCAAAATTCGCCGCAGTATTGATGAAAATCTGACCCTACGCTACGCTTACTACGCTTCCGACAACCCCCTGGTTTCCGGTAGCACACTGGCATCGGGAAGTTTGGGGCAGCTAGGAGTGAAGCCGACCTACGCCATTACTTTAAAGTTTTTAAATAAAATTTTCCATCCCGAAGGCAGAAGCGATCGCTAGGTTGAGTAGCAGATGCAAAACGCCCAAAACGCAAAGCTTTGTAGCCATCTTGTGCAGAAATAAGCTAGGCTAGAAAAAGCAAACAGATAAGAGTGTCTGGGAGACTTCCACCTGCGAACTTGAAAAAAATCCCACTTTCCCTACATCGATGGTGCAAACCAATCAGAAATATTGGTTTTGAATGGGTGGTAGCCAAAAAGTTCATCCTTTTTTGCCCTCAATCGAAAGCAACTCGCAAACATCAAGTGCTATCCAAACACCAACCCCTCTCCATCCTGAGAACAACCTAAAAACCAAGCAAAATAAAAAGTCATTTTAAAATAGCGCCTGCATAGCGGCAGCAACAAGCAGCAATAAAAACTTATAAACAACCAAACAATATGTAAAGGGAAATTGACTCGCAGAAATTGCTCGATTGAGTCTGATTGGATAATGTCACATCAAAAGGATAACCAACATTCGCACGAATTGCCTTCAGCCAATGAAATCCCCCCACCAGCATCTCGCCAAGCCGCTTTAGAGGCGCAATACCACCAACTGCAACGGCAATTGGCAGCGATAGAAACCGAACTTGCCACCTACCAAAGCAGCCTGTCATCGTCATCGTGGCAGCAACCGCGGTTGCAAGCCATTTTTCAACAAGATGTCGTGGGCATTGTCGAAATTGGGTTGGATGGATATTGCCGATATGCCAACCAAAAATTTTGCGCGTTAATCGGATATTCCCAGGAACAATTGCCCAACAAAACCATTGCAGACATGACCCATCCCCATGAGGCGGTATCCAGTCAAGCAACGCTGTCATCCCTGCTACAAGGGGAAATCGAGCAAGCCACCGGCGAACAACGCCTCCTCCATCAGGATGGTCGTAGCGTTTGGGTGCATGTAACGGCTACCCCCGTACGCCACGCCGATGGTACGATAGAAGCCGCGATCGCGATTGTCGAGGATTTAACCCCTGCCAAAAGATTGGAAGCCACCCTGGTAGAACGGGAATCAGCATTGCGGAGTTTTTACAATAGTACCTCCATGATGATGGGCATTGTGGAGGTAACCGAAGACGACATTCACCATATCTGGGATAACGCCGCCACTGCCCAGTTTTTTCGAATTTCCCCCGCCGAGTTGAAAAACCGCCATGCCAGCGAGTTACGAGTGCCTACTGACATTCAAGCGTTGTGGCAGCAACACTATCGAGAAAGCCAACGTCGCCAGCAACCCGTTCGTTTTGAATACCAACATCCCCGCAACGGTGAAATGCGCCACCTGTCGGTTACCGTATCGCCCATTCTTGCTGAAGGCACAAAATACCAGCGATTTTGCTACATTGCTGAAGATATTAGCGATCGCAAACAAATCGAAACCAGCCTACGCCAAACCATGCAAAAATTGCTGCAATCCCAACAAATTGCCCATATTGGCGATTGGGAGTTTGAAGTGGGGTCGCAAAAAGTTACTTGGTCGGAACCCATTTTTCAGATTTTTGGTCTCGATCCCAACCAAGGCGTTCCCAGCTACGAAGACATTGTAGGCATGATTCATCCCGAAGACCGAGACCGATATCGCGCTACCTTGGAACGTACTTTGTGTTTTGGCGACCCGCTTTCCATTGCTTTCCGCCTCATACAGCCTAATGGAAATATCCGCTATTTAAAAACTAGAGCCGAAATTGAGTTTGATGATTTTGGCAAACCTGCCCGTCTGTTTGACGTTGCCATCGATATCACCGATCGCAAAGAAGCTGAAGAAGCCATGAAAGCTTCCGAGCAAAAGTATCGGCTGTTGGTGGAACAGATGCCAGCGGCGATTTACCGTGCCCATCTCGACCGCAACATTACCACCACCTATATCAGCCCGGAAATAGAAGCAATGCTGGGGTATAGCCCCGAACAATGGCAGCAAAATCCGAATTTGTGGGTGGATTTGCTTCATCCCGATGACCGAGAAGAGGTGCTTGTCAATCTCCATCAAATGCAAAAATTAGGAAAAGGCTTTGTGAGCGAATATCGCCTGGTGACCTCGGCAGGGAAGACGATTTGGGTACGCGATCGCGCGCGAGTGGTAACCGACAACGAAGGAAATCCTTTGTTCTTGCAAGGGGTAATGCTGGATATTACCAGCCGCAAACAAGCAGAACTGGCACTATTGCAGCAAGCTAAACAAGAACAATCTCTATCTCGCATTACCCAACAGTTGCATCAATCCCTAAATTTGGAAGATATTCTGGAAACCACTGTAGAAGAAGCCAGGCAGTTTTTGTGCTGCGATCGCGTGGTGGTTTACCGCCTGGAAATAGAAGGGGAAGGCACTGTCATTCGCGAATCCGTTGCCGAGGCATGCCCTTCGATTTTGGGCACCACCATCCGAGATATGTGTTTGGTCAATGCTTCCTGTCGCGTACGGGAAGCCGACCGTGCTTCCATAGTAGAAGACCGAGAAGCCAGTCACATACATCCTTGTTACCGAGCGTTGCTGGAATCTATAAACGTGCGAGCTACCATAGTTTTGCCCATTTTCCAAGGGCAGCAGTTTTGGGGATTGCTGGCTGCCCAAGAATGCGATCGCAGCCGACAATGGGATCCATTGGATGTTCATTTTCTCACGCGCCTTGCCAGACAAGTGGGGATTGCTACCCAACAATCTCACTTATACGAAGAACTAAAAGCTTCCAATCGCAAGCTCAAACGCCAAGCCGCCGCCGATGGTTTGACCGGTATTGCCAACCGTAGATACTTTCAATACTATTTCCAACGGGAATGGCAGCGATCGCAGCGGGAGCAGGTTCCCATTGCCCTCATTTTATGCGATATTGACTTTTTCAAACAGTACAACGACACCTACGGTCATTTGGCAGGAGACGACTGCCTCAAACAGGTCGCCAAACTTCTAGAAAAAACCATACGCCGCCCTGCCGATTTAGCTGCTCGCTACGGCGGTGAGGAATTTGTTATTCTGCTTCCCAACACCCATCGATCGGGGGCGCAAGTAATTGCAAATAATCTGCAACAAAATCTATTTCAGTTGCACGTGGTACACAAAAGTTCTCCCATCAGCGATCGCATTACCCTCAGTTTGGGAGTTGCCGCCACCATTCCCCAGCCAGGGGAAGCATCCAACACCCTCATTGCCGAAGCTGACCGCTGTTTGTATGCCGCCAAAGAACAAGGTCGCAACCGCACAGTTGCCACGACAGACAACCCACCGGAAAACCATTAGGCAACGGCAAACACCGGCAAACTCACCACCGGAAATAAAATATATTCCACATAAAACAGCTTCCAAATAAACTGGTAAAACCGAGTCACAGCCGCTTTGTCAGCCAAATCCACCTGGCTGCTACGCCACCAAAAAAACGCCCACACCGCCGCGTGGGAAACCGCCGCCACCCAGGGATTAACACCAGGCAAAAAGAACCCGCCAGCCACAATAACGCTCAAATAGCAAAAACCGATCGCCCAACGTGCCAGTTCAAAGACCCTTTCCGCCCCCAAACGCAGACTATAGGTGGCAATATGGTATTGGCGATCGCCTTCAGTGTCGGGAATATCTTTAAAAATAGCAATGGCAAACGTATACACCAAAATAAAAAACGTCAGCAACCATACCGGCGGTAACACCGGAAATCCCTGGTGAAAGTGCAGAAACAACCCCAAATTGACAATAACGCCGCGCACGCTAAAAATACAAACAGACGCCCAAAATGGAAATCGCTTCAGTCGCACCGGCGGTAGGGAATAAGCCGTACCAACCATCAAACTAATTCCCACCGTTGCCAGCAACCAAACGCCCTGCCAAGCCGCGGTCGCGATCGCCAAAATTCCTGCGATCGCAACAATCCATCGCCCCTGGGCAAGAGAAAACTCCGCCGCCGCCAAAGGCAAATGGGGTTTGTTCACCCGGTCAATTTCCACATCTTGCAGTTGGTTCAATCCCACAATATAGATATTACCGCACAAACAAGCTAGCCACGCCCCCAACAAAACCGGGAAATGCCGCCAGCCATATACCAAGACACCTTCACCGCTGGCACCAGCACAAATGACATACAAAGCCACCACACTCAAACTGGTACCAATAATCGTGTGCGGTCGGGAAAACTTCCAAAAAGACAACCACCAGGGAGTTGTTTTGACAGAAGATAGGCTCATAAATCTACAAATCGAGCAGCATCCGTTGATTGTATCCCATTATTTTTCAGCATAAAGCAAACCAAAACGAATCAAACCGCGATCGTATCCCTTCTGCATCAACGGCAGTGCCCCAGCCGCCTGCCAAGTTTCCTCGCCTGCCCACAACAACGCCCACAAAACCGCCGGATCCAACGCCGATGCCACCACCACATCCCAAAACGGTGCCACCGCCGCCGACCAATCCGCCGTGCGAATATTTTTGCAGCCAATTTCCTCGGCAATGGCTTTGTATTCCGGTAGGGAAATCACCCCCGGCAGATGATAAACCCGATAAATTGCTTCCAAATGCCGTTTTTCTGAAGGGGTGAGTTCGCCGCTATAGGCATCTGTGGGTCGATGGCACCAGGTCGCCAGTAAAATGGTACCTCCAGGAGAACAAACCCGGTGGCATTCCCGCAAAAACTGGGCTTTGTCGCTCATGTGTTCGCCGCTTTCCAACGACCAAACCAGATCGAAGGTATCGTCAGCAAACGGCATTGACATGGCATCCACCACTTGAAATTGGCACTGCTCGCTCAATCCCGCCATTTGCGATCGCTCTATGGCACGATTTGCCTGCACTGGAGACAGAGTAATTCCCGTTGCCTTGGCGTTGTAGCGAGCAGACAAATCCAGGGTACTGCCCCCAATGCCACATCCCACATCTAAAATATTCTGGGGAGATTGTACCTGCGACCACTGCAAAAGGGCATCGATGAGATCGATTTGTGCCTGCCGCCGGGGTTTGCGGATTTCGCCGCGGGTTCCGTAGTAGCCGTGGTGCATATGTTCTCCCCACACATTTTCCCACAAACGGCTAGAAGCATCGTAAAACTGTTGAATTTGCTGGTTGAGGGTGGTATCGGTCATATTTTTTCATCGATAGCTATCTACAGCGAGGCAATTTGCCAAAATTTTCATTATCTCTAACAATGCAAGATAAACCATCTTCGTCGATTCCACCAGCCGGAAATACCATGACTTTATCCCAACAACTCTGGCAAGACAACAACGACCTTATTCAAGCATGTTTGAATCATCCTTTCGTGCAAGGAATTGGCAAAGGAGACTTACCCAAAGCCTGTTTTGCCTTTTATGTCGCCCAAGATGCCTTTTTTCTCAAATCCTTTGCCAGAGCCTACTGTTTGGCAGGGGTGCGTTCTCCGGATTGGGAAGGTTTTGAAACCTTTCACCAACTAGCCGGCGGCGTATTGGCAGAGTTGCAATTGCATCAAAACTATGCCCAACAGTGGGAAATTGACCTGCAAACGGTCACTCCAGCCCCAGCCACCCGACGCTATACAGATTTTTTGCAAGCCACTGCTTGGAGTAGCAGTGCCGGCGTCACAGCAGCGGCGATGGCACCCTGTATGAAGTTGTACAATTACCTGGGGCAGCAATTGGCAGCCCATGGTGTTCCCCAACACGACTACCGCGACTGGATCGAAACCTACAGTTGTGAGGAATTTACGCCTTTGGTCGCTCGATTGGAACAGTTGGTCGATCGCTACGGTTGTTCTGCGGATGCTACGGAGGCGGTAGGTTCGGCGTATCGCTATGCCATGCTCTGCGAACGTGACTTTTTCCAGGCGGCGTGGGAGGTGCAATTTTCGTCGGAAAAAGGGGAAGAGGGCAAGATATAAGTTTGTTTGTTTTCCCACGCTCGGTTGCGCTTATATCTACGGTTGGAACCAATTAAAGTTAGAAAAATGAACGTATCGAGAACAGTTGGCTTGGGGTTTCTTACGGTTATTGGCATCGGTACCATTTTGCTGGCGATGCCTTTTGCGAGTCAAACGGGGGATTGGACCCATCCGGTGGATGCTTTGTTTACGGCGACTTCAGCAACTTGCGTAACGGGATTGGTGGTGGTGGATACGGGAGATTATTTCTCGTTTTGGGGGCAATTGGTGATTTTGATTTTAATTCAGGTGGGGGGGTTGGGATATATGACGGCGACCACGTTTTTGTTGTTGCTGTTGGGTCGTCAGTTTCGGCTGCGGGATAAGGTTGCCATTCAGAAAACGTTGGATACGCCGGGGTTGGCGGGGTTGCGGAAGCTGATTTTATCGATTATTGGCGTGACTCTGTTTTTTGAAGCGATGGGGGTGGCCGTGTTGCTGCCAGTTTTTCGTCAGGATTTTCCGTCGCAGCAAAGCTGGTGGTTGGCGATTTTTCACAGTATTAGTGCGTTTAACAATGCGGGGTTTAGTACGTTTGCCGATAGTTTGATGGGGTATGCGCGATCGCTGCCTTTGAATGCGATTACCTCAATTTTGATTGTGTTTGGTGGGTTGGGGTATCAAGTGATAATGGAGATTTTTTTATGGTTGTGGGCTACGTGCCAACGCTTTTGGAAACAAGGAATTGTCGGGGAAAATACGGAACGATTTTTGTTTTCTCTGCATTTTAAAATTGTTACCAGAATGACGCTGTATTTGTTGGCGACGGGAAGCGTGTTATTTTTAATTACAGAATGGAACAATCCCGCTACTTTGGGGAGCTGGTCGTTTCCCGAAAAACTGATGGGCGCTTGGTTTCAATCGGTAACCACCAGAACCGCTGGTTTTAATACCATTGATATTTCTCAATTGAGCGAGACGGCGATTTTGATAGCCATTGTGTTTATGTTTTTGGGGGCAAGCCCGGGGGGAACGGGGGGTGGTATCAAAACCACGACCCTACGGGTTTTGTTTAGTGCGACGCGGTCGGTTTTGCGGGGGCGCAACTACGTTCTTTGCCACCAACGGAAAATTCCCCAGGAGATTATTTTAAAGAGTGTGGGCGTGTTGGTTTGTTCTTTGGTCGTAGCGATCGCAGCTACCTTTTTGCTCAGCATCAGCGATCGCACGTTAGAACTGACCAATATATTATTTGAAGTGGTTTCTGCTTTCGGCACTGTGGGACTTTCCTTGGGGATTACCTCGTCTTTATCCGTTTTTGGTAAACTTGTGATTACTGCAACGATGTTTGTCGGGCGGGTGGGCGTTTTGCTTTTGATTTCAGCGATTGTCGAACCCGCCAAGCGTAGTTTGCTACAGTATCCAGAGGAAAATTTATTGGTAGGATAAAGCCGTTGGTTTCCTACATGGTGGATGTTTGCCGTGAACCTATCTTCTTTAAGCTTATTTCGCAATATTCGATCGCAGAGCCAGCAATTTGCTTTAATTGGACTGGGGCGTTTTGGCTGGGCGGTGTGTTCTACCCTACACAACCTGGGATACGAAGTGCTAGCCGCCGATAGCGATCGCAAAAAGGTCGATCGGGCTTTAGCCAGCGCGATCGCCTCCCATGTGGTACAGTTAGACGCTACCGATACCTCTGCCCTCAAAGAAGCAGGGGTATTGGAATTTCAAACCGCTATCGTTGCCATTGGCAGATATATTGAAGAAAGCATTATCACCACTTTAAACCTCAAAGAAGCCAAAGTGCCCTTTGTGGTGGCGAAAGCTTCTTCCGATATTCACGTGAAGCTACTGCAAAGAGTAGGTGCCGATCGGGTAGTCTTTCCAGAGCGGGAAATGGGATGCGAACTGGCAAGAGCCCTCAGCAAACCGCGTATCCTGGAACGGTTTGACCTCGACCCCGACCACAGTATTGTGGAAGTACACGTACCTAAAAAATTTGATGGCAAAACCATTGCCGAGTTGGAACTGCGCAATCGCTACGGTTTGAACGTGGTTGCGGTCAATCAGGAGGAGGGAGAAAATAAATTTGAAATCAATCCACCTGCCGAAAAACAGCTACGAAAAGGCATGAACATTGTCGTCATTGGTGCCAATAAAGATATCGAGCGACTGTCAAAAGTAACATAAAACCAAAGCCTCCCGACCCTCCCTGCCAGGCGATCGCTTGGCGACAAGCAGAATGTACAGAATTGGAGACCTCTTGTTATATTGATATTTATCATCATTATTGCCATCGCTGGCTGTTAGCGGTACAAAGAACGATCTTCCTATAGAAACTACGTCGTATGATGCAAAATAGAGCGCATTGGACCAACCGCCTGGCTTTTGTGTTGGCGGCGAGCGGTTCTGCTATTGGATTGGGAAATTTATGGAAGTTCCCCTACATTGCGGGAACCAACGGTGGTGGTGCTTTTGTATTGGTATATTTGGCATGCATCGCCATCATTGGATTTCCAGTTTTGATCGGGGAACTGTTTGTGGGTCAACAATCCCAAAAAAATGTCGTGCAATCCTTTGAAGTTCTACACCGCCACCGCACTCCCTGGCGCATTGCTGGCTGGATGGGGCTGGTCAGTGCCTTTTTAATTTTATCCTTTTACAGCGTCGTGGGGGGATGGATTTTAGATTTTGAAGTGCGGGCGCTACTCAATCAATTTGCCACCCGTTCCGGCGAAGAAATTAAAAGCTATTTGGATACGCTGTTTGCCAGCCCTTTTCGAGTGCTTTTTTGGCATTTTGCGTTTATGGTGCTGACCACGGGGATTGTTGCCAATGGCGTGAAAAAAGGCATCGAACGCTGGACCAAAATTTTAATGCCTATTCTCTCGCTGATTTTGCTGGGATTGCTGATTTATAGCTTCTTTCTAAGCGGGTTTAACCAAGCGTTGGGATTTTTATTTTCTTGGGATACCAGCCAACTAACCGTCGATGGCGTTTTGGAAGCCATGGGTCATGCTTTCTTTACCCTCAGTTTGGGAATGGGTGCCATGTTGACCTACGGTAGCTACCTCGATAAGAATGAAAGTTTGCCGCGAACGGCTTTGACTGTGGCGGTGATGGATACGGTCATCGCCTTGGTGAGTGGCTTGGTTATATTTTCCATTGTCTTTTCCCATGGTGTGGATCCACAAGCGGGTCCGGAGTTAATGTTTAAAACTCTGCCGGTGTTGTTTGCCCAAATTCCGGGGGGAACGTTCATTGCGATCGCATTCTTTTTGCTGGTAGCTTTTGCAGCATTAACTTCGGCAGTCTCGCTGTTGGAAGTGGTGGTGGCGTATTGGGAAGAAACCCACAACAAAAACCGCACCTATACAGCCATTATTTGCGGCATGGCGATCGCGATTTTGGGAGTTTTTAGTGCCCTTTCATTCAACGTACTGTCAAATGTCAAAGTCGGTGGGTTGACCATTTTCGATTTGTTGGACACGATTACTTCCCAAGCTTTGTTACCTTTGGGAGGCACCTTGATTGCCCTATTCTTTGGCTGGGTTTTGGGCAAGCGTGCCATTGAAATGGTTATGAAAACCGGCAGCGAGAAAACTTTCTCCGCAGTTATTTTGTGGTGCAACCGCGCGATCGCCCCTTTAGCGATTTTAGGAGCAATCGGATACAAATTGATAACTTCTTAACAGCCAAACGCCGCCGTCTCGTGCTACAACAAGTGCAACTCCCCATCTCCCAACGCTCCAGATTTTTCCCTTTATGTCGATCGATTTTGTTGTCTAGGGCAGCACTACTTAAGCAAACACTATGGAACTTTTAGAATACCAAGCCAAAGAACTGTTCCGCCAAGTGGATATCCCCGTTCTACCGTCGCAGATTGTCAAACACCCAGGCGATATCAAGCAGTTGCAAATCCCCTATCCTATAGTGCTGAAATCGCAGGTGCGTTCGGGAGGTCGCGGCAAAGCGGGTGGCATTAAATTCGCCAACAATACCATCGATGCAGCGGCGGCAGCCCAAACCATTTTCCGCTTACCCATCCGCCAGGAATATCCTTCCGTGTTGTTGGCAGAAGCCAAATACAATGCCAGGGCAGAATTTTACCTATGCATAGTGGTAGACCGCGGTTCCTGCCGACCTTTGCTGTTGGGGTCGGCACAGGGTGGCGTGGATGTGGAGGAATCCGGCGTTTGCATGCAGCAAGTGTTGGTGGAAGATACGTTTTCCCCGTTTTATGCCAGACGATTGGCTCTGCAAATGGGATTGACCGGGGAAATGATGCTGGCGGTCAGCAATATTGTGGAAAAAATGTACGTGCTGTTCGAGCAGAAGGATTTGGATCTGGTGGAAATTAATCCCTTGGGCATTAGTGCCGACGGTGGCGAGGTGATGGCTCTTGATGGCAAGGTAACGGTTAACGACCATGCGTTGCCCCGACATCCAGATTTATTGGATATGGTGGCCAGCATCCCCGATCGCACGGGTATTATCCGCGCGGTTACCAACAATTCTACGGCAAATGCTTTGCAGTCTATTCGCTTGGAACAAATCGAAGCTGGCAATATTGGGGTTTTGTGCTGCGGTGCGGGGTTGTGTATGAGTACGTTGGATTTACTTTACCAAGCTCAGGGGAAACCGGCAAGCATTCTGGATTTGGAAGATTTGTACATTCAATCTTTGGCAGCGGAAGAGATTGCTTATCGGGTTACCAAGGCTTTAGAGGCGCTCGCGGGCGATCGCACTATTGAGGTATTATTTGTTAACTTGCTGGCAACGGTGGTTGGTTGCGATGTGCTGGCACAGGGGATTTTGAACTATGTCAACCAGGTAGGGAACGCTCCAACATTTCCTAAGTTGGTGGTGCGTTTGGCAGGGAGAAACTACCAACGAGCCCAGGAAATTTTAGCCCAAGGAAATATAGAAATTTGGGAAAATTTGGATCGAGCTGTCGCCACCGCTGTCGATCTTTCTAGGGAACGCGAAAAAGTCACACAAGGCCAACAATAAAGCGATCGCTGTTGCCATATCAACTACCTAACCATAAAAAAAAGCAACCAGACAGTGCCCTGGTTGCAAGTGGGTTGGGGTATGGAACTTATGACACACGCGATAGCGATCGCTTTTCCCTTTAAGTCAACGGATCGTAGAAATCCTGTGCTGGAATGTGACCGATGGCTTGTTCGTCTTGATTGATACAACCACTTTTCTTGGCATACTGGCAAACGCGCGCCCACAAACGACCCCGATTCCCTGGGGCACCACTGGAAAACAAAACTTGGTCGTTGCCTGTAATCTGGACGCCACAGGCGGGACATACTTGTACGTTGGATTCAGACATGAAACTTGCGGTTTATTAACTGCATTCGATATCCATCCTAGCGAGTTTTTTGTATAGAAATGTAAAAAATGATATAAAATGTGCCATTTTTATGGTATAAGGCTAAATTCACTGATAATCCAGAAAATCCAGCAAAATTTTTTGATGGGGCGGTGCCAAGTAGCGAATCCCCCCAGCAGCTTGGGAATATTTCTCTGCGCGGCGAATTTCTGTGGGCAACCACAAAGCCATATCCCACCCTTCCTGCAACTGTAAAGCTTCCAAACCCACCTGCAACGGCACGACAAACACGTGACGAATGACCGACGCCGAGGAATAACTGCGAAATCGATAGCTTGCAGGCACCGTATAGCCAATTTCTTCTGCAATTTCGCGTACTAAAGCACGTTCGGGGGTTTCCGCGGCTTCCAAATGCCCTCCAAACATAGCCCAGTAGCCGGGATAGACAATTTCCGGAATATCATCTCGCAGTTGCAGCAAAAATCGGTCTTCCTGTTGCAAAATTGCGATCGCGACTTGAGGTGGATCTGGCTTCATGGGTCTGTTGTTTTGTTTCTTCCCGTTTCTCTTCTCGCAAATAGCGTTGCCCCATCTCCCGACCTTCGATCGTAATTTGGCGGTAGTCAAGCTTTCCTTGCACCACCACTTGCGTTCCCTCAAGTGGCAACGACGCCGAAGAAGTGCTTACCCAAATTTTGCCTGTTTTCCCCTGGAGCAGATAGGCACCCCCTTCCAAAAAAGGTACTCGGCGGATGGTTTTCCCTTGCACCACCACCACTTTCCCGAGTTCGACCTCGGTATTCACTTGACGAATTGCGATCGCGCGATCGCGCCAACCATTACCATCAAAAAGCAACGTCGCCGTTGGTGAATTGGAAGAACAACCCACCGGCATTCCCAGCAACAGCAGCACGGAAACCGCAACCAGAGAAAAAGGCGACCTAGTCATTGCTAGCAAAACAATAAAAAGTATACAAGCATTGTGGTGTGGGAAATGGGGAACGTGGGAGCGTGGAGCGTGGGAGATTAGGAAATTAGGAGATAGGGAGAATTAGAAAATCAATTTATTTATGTCTCCCATGCCCTAATCCCCCCATGCTCGATATGCTCCCATACCTTCTCCAAAAACCTACTGCTTCACACCAGCAGGCGCAACGCGACGCACGGTAGCCAAAGCATCTACCAAACTCCGTACTTGCGCGATCGCGGCAACTTCGTTATCGAGGCGATTGACAGCAGAACCGACCCCAACCCCAGCTGCCCCAGCCGCAATAGCCATAGGAGCAGTGACGCTAGAAATGCCGGAAGCACACAGCACGGGGACCGAAACCGCATGGGAAATGGCGTGGGTGGCTGCTAGGGTAGGCGTGGCTTTTTCTACCAATCCCATAACGCCGGAGTGGGTGGGTTGGCTGCTGGTACCACCTTCTGTTTGAATAACATTGGCACCAGCGGCTACCAGAGTTTCTGCCAGTTCCACTTGACGG
This sequence comes from Geitlerinema sp. PCC 9228, assembly GCF_001870905.1. Lineage (NCBI taxonomy): Bacteria > Bacillati > Cyanobacteriota > Cyanophyceae > Geitlerinematales > Geitlerinemataceae > Geitlerinema > Geitlerinema sp. PCC 9228. The sequence continues at coordinate 564 of NZ_LNDC01000094.1, read as the reverse complement.
TCGAGTTCCAAAATGTGGGGAACAGTTACAGAAAGGGGAATTTCCGGCAGCAGTTTGCGGGTTTCGTGGGTCAGACGCAATACATCTTCCGCTTCAAACCGAATGCCGCGGTCGTAGAAAGGATCGAAATTCCCAATTTCAATGAGATCGGCACCGGCAGCTACGGCTGGGGGAAACTTTTCGGCTTCTACAGCCGATACGCATACCGGTAGGTGGGTTCGCTCTTTGGCTAGCTTGACCAGTTCTGGGTCAGCGGCAATATCCACAAAAGTGGCACCGCCGGCTTCGGCAGCTTTGACCGTTCTGGCGACTCGTTCTCGGTCGAAGTTGGTCAAGCCGCTAATGATTTTTAGAGCATTTCCTTGGGCAAAGATGGTTTCTTGGATAGGTTGCCAGGTCATAGTTTTTTGGAGGTACAAGTGGATCGCAATACTTCACAGACCTATTTTCACATAACTTGGTAGTAGCTCAACCTACAAGAAATCAAGTAAAACTTTCGGTAGCTTGGAATCCCCGTCGCTTTAGCGCGGGGAGGAAAAGCGCCTCGTGGGGCTTTAGCCCCAT
>NZ_LNDC01000093.1:18291-24540 GCF_001870905.1 Geitlerinema sp. PCC 9228 | reverse complement strand
TTTATTTTGGGAGTTTTGATGGAAACCTATATGCGGTAGATATTAATACTGGACAAGAACTTTGGAGTTTTGAAACTGAGGACAAAGTATGGTCCTCTCCAGCAGTATCCGGAGATGTCGTCTATTTTGGTAGTTTTGATGGAAACCTATATGCGGTAGATATTAATACCGGACAAGAACTTTGGAGTTTTAAAGCTGAGGACGGTGTGGGTTCCTCTCCAGCAGTATCCGGAGATGTTGTTTATTTTGGTAGTTATGATGGAAACCTATATGCGGTTAATTAAATTGAGTAAACTTTTCATCCTAAATATAAAAAGATTTAGAATCACTTTCCGTTCGATGAAATGAGGACAAGGGGTCTAAGAACTAACCAAGTATGGAATTGATGAACCAGCAAATCGGACGCGATCGCTCTGTTCAAATTCCAAATACTTCAAATGTCTTAACATTACCCTACCGTCTCTTTATCTTACCACGTCAATAGCATAAGCGATCGCCGAACGCACATTCTTTTCAGTCAACAGTAGATATTCCCAGATTGTCTCTTCCATCGTCTACGATACGAAAAATTCTTTTGTAGCGGCGGCGAACTTCTGAAGCATCGGCATATTCAAAAAAAAGTTCCAACGCCTCAATTAAATTAGACCACGCTTGTCTCGCAGTTTCGCCTTGACTGGCAACATCCAGTTCCAGACACAAAGAAACGAATCCGTCGCCTTCCCGTTCAATAATTGCCGTTAGGGGGGTTACTGGTTTCATGATTCCCCTGCTACAAACTTGTATGGACTCTTTTCATAGTTTACCAAACCTCGATAACCTGGAAACCAACCAGCAATCCCCATACGATTCTAGGATAGCAAACGCGATCGCTTCTCGCCAACACCGGGACAACCAACCCATCTTTCAAAAATCGTTGCTAACCCGCACAATCCCGAATGATATACTACCCCTGAAAATTGGGTTGCTGCTGGTAACCTAACGCCAGCCATGCCTTCACTCAACCTCCAGCCGACGTTCTACATCTTGCCTATCCCGTGTCTGCAAAAACCATTTTAGCCATCATTCTTGCCATATTTACCCCGATTTTATCGATTTGGACCGGAATTTTGCAAACCTCCTGCCATCCCATCCTCTGGTGGCAGCAAGGAACCAACCCCGCTTGCTGGCAAATTTCAATGGAACCAGCATCGTCGGTAGCCTTGCAAGTGGGAGATTCCTATGGTTTGACCGCCAAAGTGGAAAATTATTTTGCCGACATTCCTCCCCTTACCTGGAAGGTAGAAAATAAAACAGTTGCCAACCTCCAAGTTAGCCAATTTAGCAAAGAAGTTGGCATTCTAACTGCCAAAACCCCCGGCGAAACCACCCTCTCCACCACCTTCAACCCCGAACAAATTTCCAAGTTGGATGGCAAATCGGATGCGGAACTTCCCCATGCAGAAGTTGCCGTGACGGTTACTCCCAAACTGGAAGTAGAACCCAAATCGCTGGCTATGAAAGTTGGCGACCAAACGACGCTGAATACCGATTTTGGCGCTACACCTCTAGAAAATATTCAGAAACTTTTTGGCAAAAGCAAGCTGAGGTGGTCTGCGGAAAATCCCGAAATTGCGACGGTGGATGGCAACGGCAAAGTAACTGCCAAACAAGTTGGCGATACCACGATAATTGTAGAATTGCCGGATGAAACCTACCAGGCGAAACAAGAAATTCCTGTTAGAGTTCGGAACAATCCTTCCCAGGTTACAGATATCGAAATTGCCTCCCAGATTCCCAACAACCGAATTTTTCCCGGACAAACGTTCAATTTAGCAGCGAATGTTTTCGGCGAGGGAGATTTCGATCGCAGCGTTACTTGGTATTCTAGCAACCCGCAAGTGGCTACCATCAACACCCAACCCAACCGAGTTACCCTGACAGCCAGCCAACCGGGGGAAACGGTGGTGACTGCCAAATCCCATCAAAATCCCGAACAAAGCGATAGCCAAACCATGGCAGTTCTCAATCCCCGGGAAGTTTTCCATATCAATCCCAGCCAGTTGTTTCTCGAACCGGGGGAAGCCAAACAACTGACGGTGACTTTAAATGGCGAACCCCTGGATAACAAACAAGTGAAATGGCTATCCAATCAATCCCGGGAAGTGAGCGTTCAAAATGGCCGGGTCTGCGCCCATAAAGATAACACGCAAGCTGCGATCGCGGCTATCTTACCAGACGAAAAGTTAGAAAACTATCCCCGTTTGGAAGATAGCATCCCCGTTCGAACCGGAATAGCAACGCACCACCCCTCCATCCCGTGGCTGCCTATTGTTGGCGCTGGCTTGGTGGCTGGAATTGGTACTGCCATTGTTACCGTCAATCCGATAGCGGGAATTGCTGCTGGTCTTGGCGCTGCTGCTATTTTTGGTACGACGCCAATATTAGATGGTGACAGAGATGGCAAGTATTACCAATGCGACTCGCCGCCAATGGAACAGCTAGCCGAACCAACAGACAATCGAACCCCAGAACGTTAGCGTGACGGCAGTTTTTCTATGTTTTTAACAAAAGATAGACGTTTTTGGAGGTATAAACCATGAATCAAGATAAATTTTTCGGCATCCCCAGGTCTCTCGCCAGAGTGGTTGCGTTGGGAGGTCTGATTTTTCTCCTATTTTTCGTTCTCAGTTCCCATTCCGACTGTTGGTTTAGCGTCAACTGTACTTCTACAAATCTTATAGGACCAGAAATGGCGGTTGGTGGCTTGGCTGCCATTTCGTTGATGGCTGTTTTGCAGGTTCCGATGATGCCGGCAATTGCTGCTGGTGTTGCTGTTTGGGCAATGTTTTATTTTTGGTTGTAGTTGCTAGTTATGTCAATGAACGGTCAAGACACAAAACAAAATTCCCCGGTTATCCAACTGAACAACGTTAGTAAGGTCTATAAAATTAAAGGCGAAAAATGTGCGATTTGTAACGGTGTGAATTTCAAGGTTCAGCCGGGGGAGTTTATTATCCTGGAAGGGGAGAATGGTTCTGGGAAAAGTACGCTGCTGAAGCTGATTTTGGGATTGGAATTTCCCGATTCCGGTAATGTTCGCTTGTGGGGAGAATCGCCGCAACTGGCTAGTTCCAAACTGCGGGTGGGAACGACGCTGCAAAAGGCAAAACCCATTGATAGTTTGACGGTGGAAGAGTTGGTGAATTTGTTCCGCAGCTACTATCCGCAACCGCTGGATATGGAAGAGATTTTAAATCGCACGAAGTTGCAGGAGAAACGCAAGGATAAGGCGATTCATTTATCTGGCGGTCAGGAACAGGCTTTGTATTTTGCTTTGGCAATAGCGGGAAATCCAGATTTGTTATTGTTGGACGAACCAACCCGGAATTTGGATAAAAATGCCAGCCAGCAGTTTTGGCAGCAGGTGGGTGAGTTTGCCAAACAGGGGAAAACCATTATAGCGGTTAGCCACAATCAAAGCGATCGCGAAATTATGGAAAATATGGCGACCCGCGTTCTCAAAATCGAAAACGGCAGCCTCCAGGAAGAAATTTTATCTTCTCCTCTCACATCGGAACCAGCAATTTCTGCTTCTACGACAGAAACGAACAAAATCCCCTTTGCCAAAGCTTTTTGGTCGCAAATGCAAGTGGAAAGGCTGGATTTACTGCGCAAGCCAGGGTTTATCTTGAGTATTTTTGCGTTTTCTTTGCTTCCTTTATTGTTTCCCGAGGAAGATGCGGGAACTCTCAAAAATTATATCATCTTGCTGGCGGGATTCAATTTATTTCTCATTGCCTTGCAAAGTTTCAGTATGAGAATTGCTACGGAAAGAGTACAAGGATGGATAACGCTGTTAAAAGCTACGCCACTACCGGCTTGGGTTTACATTGCGGCGAAAGTGACGGCGGCTTTTGTGGTGGCTGTTTTTAGTTTGGCAATTATTCTGGGGATAGGCGCTTCCAAGCTGGGAAATGAGGCAACTATTGGCTTTTTCATCCAGACGTTTTTGGGATTGAGTCTGGGAATTATCCCGTTTGCGATTTTGGGATTTGCGATTGGCTATTTGCTGGAACCCAAAGCTACTTCTATGGTGACGGTTTTTGTTTTGTTGTTAGCTATGGCAACCATTGGTGTTCCTTTTAGTATGTTGCCTTATTCTTTGCAAAGTGCTATTGCTTTTTCGCCGTTTTATCATTACGGTCAAGTGGTGGCTGCGGCTGCGGATTTACAAATTTCCCCCAACGCGGATTTTCCCGATGTGAAAGACGGTCACTTTTTCCTGCATGTTCTCTGGTTGGTTTGGACGGGGATTGCTGCTAGTTTGCTGGCGATTTGGTCTTACCAACGCGATCGCGTTTCGGGATAAATAGGAAATTTTCTCAGTTAGCATTCAAGGGAACCAAAATGATAATTTTTTCTAGGCTATCGATTGTTTTTATTTTGTTTTGTTCTCTCTTTTTCGCTTTTCCTCTGCCAGCAAATGCGATGTCGGTGGATATTGATGTGGAAGTTCAAACAACCAAGGCAAGTGACAAAAATTGGGATATTTTGAAAGGAAGTCCCGATATAGCCATTTGCATTACCAATCCCCAAGGAAAGATTTGCTATCCGGAGGGAAGCGATGAAAAATTAATTGTAGAACCAGAATGTTCAGATTCTTTTCAATGCAGTTTTAAGGATGTCGTGACAGGACAGGAAAATGTCAAAATATCGATAATAGATGTAGATGCTATTATCCACGATACAATCGGCGTTGGTTATTGTAATGTGGGAGAAACTTGCGATATCGGACAAGCGAAAATAACGGTAAAATCCCAAGATTCGGGTTGGTTTTGATAGTATCATATCGCGTTTTTAAAAACTAGTTCCCAACAATTTCGTTCCCCCCTCTCTGCTATAGCCTTTTAGGAGGGGGATTTTTGTCGGCTTGAGTTTATTGGAACTAATGGTTGCAGGGATTTGATTTGCAGAATTCTATAGGAAACAGAAATTTACGCGATCGCTTGTCAAGGGGCTGAGAATCCTATCAATTATTTCACGAACTTGCGTCCTTTCAGCCAATTTGGTACAATTTTAGCAATTTCATAATCAAGGCGTCGTCTGTCTAAATTCCCAGAAATCGCTACAAAAACGCCCAAACCTCCCAGAACTTCGTCCCAGCCAACGCGATCGCTTCCGGTCCTACTTCTATCTCTAGGCAGAAATTTGCGAGGGCACCAGTCGGTGAAATTTGACGATTTCGCTCACTTGTGGTATGCAACAAGTCCCCCGATAAATTGCCCTGGCTAATTATTTCCCCATCGAACCTTTTGAGATTGTCATCAAATCGGCGAATTTGGGGATTTTTTTGTCAAGGGGCTAGAGAATCCTATCAATTATTTCACGAACTTGCGTCCTTTCAGCCAATTTGGTACAATTTTAGCAATTTCATAATCAAGGCGTCGTATGGCCAATTTTCCCAAAATCCTCTCTTGAAACGCTCTATCCCCCATTCTTTCGTTCGCTTCATCGGTCGTTGGTGCGGATAGCGTTCTATCTCATGCCACGAATTTTGGCGATGGAAAAGGCAATTTTTTGCGATTCTAGCGATTTTGTGCTATAATAAAAATTTATCTATTTTTCAATTTTGCCGTGTCTGGTCGGGAAACCATCAATATTCAACTGCCTGTTTTTGACTTGGATATCCCAGTTAAAAAATAAGAAAACGAAGAATAGCTTTGATTGGATGAATGATACCAAATCCGTACTGGGAAGACCCGAAAAATGCCAGCGGGTCAGAACCCCCTGTTGTCCCCCTTGTAAAGGAGGACGGTTCGGGTTATGTTTGTGGTTTAGCAATATCGGATTTCTTCTGAAACCCAATAAGGGCAAGGCAACCATACCGGAGTTGCCCCTACAGGAATTTTTGGTTTGTTTGAAAAATAGTGATACCAAATCTATACTGGGAAGACCCGAAAAATGCCAGCGGGTCAGAACCCCCTGTTGTCCCCCTTGTAAAGGGGGACGGTTCGGGTTATGTTTGTGGTTTAGCAATATCGGATTTCTTCTGAAACCCAATAAGGGGCAACCATACCGGAGTTGCCCCTACAGGAATTTTTGGTTTGTTTGAAAAATAGTGATACCAAATCTATACTGGGAAGACCCGATAATGCCCCAGGCTAAGGCTACAACTTCTTGTGGTTTTCCCACTCCTCCCACTCCTCCCACTCCTCCCACTCCTCCCACTCCTCCCACTCCTCCCACTCCTCCCACTCCTCCCACTCCTCC
>NZ_LNDC01000093.1:0-18279 GCF_001870905.1 Geitlerinema sp. PCC 9228 | reverse complement strand
CCTCCCACTCCTCCCACTCCTCCCACTCCTCCCACTCCTCCCACTCCTCCCACTCCTCCCACTCCTCCCACTCCTCCCCCTCCTGTTTGTTATGATTCCCAAATCAGTTGCAGCAATGCCCAGCGGTAGGGGCTGCTAAATTGCTTTTGGCAGATTCTCCCCATTCGTAAATTTCTAGCTTGCCGGGGGAACAACTGCTGCAACCGTGACACGCGCAAGCAGAACCCAAACAGCGAACGCGACCTTTGCGTACCAAACGCCGGAGAATACCTCGCAAAGCATCTTCGCTCATGTCAAAGTGAATGGCAATTTGTTCGATAGAAGCTCTTTTTTGGTTCTGCAAATACATCTGAACGTCTTGTACAATCATAAAATTCCTCAATTCAATCGTTCGTCAATAAGCTATTGGAACTCCGCATAGCGGCGGTTGCTAACACCCGTTGGTCCCAATAATTTCAAAATGCCGACAACAGCGACTAAAGATAGCAGCAATCCGACTATCCAAGCGATAGAAGAAGAAGCGTGTTGCGATAGAGTAGCAGCTTGGTAATAAAATACCGAACCCCAGTAAGCCAAACCAGTGGTCCAACCGGCGGAAAACAGCATCCATCCCAAATTGGCTTCGCGGTAAATTGCTCCCAAAGCTGCCACGCAGGGAAAATACAGCAAGATGAATAACATATAGGCAAAGGCTCCCACTTTTCCGTCAAAGCGTGCAACCATAGCCCCAAAAGTACCGGTGGAAATCCCTTGCATTTCCGCTGCGGTTTCCGGGTCTTTCACATCTACCATGGTTAATCCCAACGGATCGGTGAATGCTGAAGGAAGTTCGGATAGGTTGGCGGGAATGGTGGCAAAGGAAGCTTGGATATTTCCCCAGAAGTCAAAGCTTTCTTCTTCTGTAGCAGCTGCTGCTTCCTTATCGATATTGCTGTACAGAGAATCTAACGTACCCACTACTGCTTCCTTAGCAAACAAACCGGAGAAAACGCCTACCGTAGCCGGCCAGTTATCGGATTCAATACCCATGGGAGAAAATGCTGGCGTGATGGTACGTCCAATGTTGCTCAATACAGAATTTTGCGTGTTTTGATTGCCAAAAGAACCATCTGTACCCACCGAACCTAACAGGCTCAAGATGGTGACCATGATAATGATAATTTTACCAGCTCCCAGTAGAAATCCTTGCAATCGGTCCCAGGTACGCACCAAAATCCCTTTAAGTCTGGGAATCTGATAGGAAGGCAATTCCATGGCAAAGGGGGTGACCTTACCCGGCAGCAGCGTATTTTTGAGGATGATTCCCGTTAACACAGCTGCAGCAATGCCTAGCAGATATAAGGCAAAGACAATATTTTGCCCGGCAATGGGGAAAAAAGCGGTGGCAAATAAGGCATAGACCGGCAAACGCGCGCCGCAAGACATGAATGGATTGATGGCAATGGTTAATAAGCGATCGCGCTTGTTTTCTAAAGTACGGGTTGCCATAATGGCTGGTACGTTACAGCCAAATCCAATGAGTAGGGGAACGAACGATTTTCCGGGCAATCCCAAAAACCGCATCAACCGGTCCATAACAAAGGCGGCTCGTGCCATATAGCCGGAATCTTCTAAGATGGATAAAAATAGAAACAGAAATCCAATGGGGGGAATGAAGGTGGCTACGGTTTGAATCCCACCGCCAATGCCATCGGCTAACAAAGCGATCGCCCATTCCGGCATTCCCCAGTTACCGAGCAAGTGTCCAAATCCGTCAACAAAGATGGTACCGGTAAAAATATCGAAGAAATCAATAAAAGCACCACCCACATTGATGGTAAAGAGGAACATTAAATACATGACCACCATAAAAATGGGGATGCCCAACCAGCGATTGAGAACGATGCGGTCAATTTGGTCGGAACGGGTGGTACTAATTTTGTTTTTGCGTTTGACAGCGCCTTGGCTCACTTGACGCACAAAGCCGTAGCGACTGTCTGCCACCACAATATCCAGGTCTTCTTCAAGAACTTGGTAAATTTTTGAGCGGCTAGATTTGATGGTGTCTTCCCAGGCTGCCAGTTGCTGGGCAGAAAATAATTGGGAAGCCGGACTGTTTTCCGATTCTAAGATTTTGACTGCTAGCCAACGGGGGTCCACAGGCAGTTCTTTGCCTTGGTTTGGTTCTGGAGAGGCTTGAATTTTATCTACCAATGACGCGATCGCATCTTCCATAACTGGGGGATACGCCACGTAGCCGTGGGGAATGGTGGGTTCTGCTAGCGATCGCGCGATCGAAGCCCGCAACTCATCTATTCCCCGATTGCGCGCTGCCGCCACCGGCACAATCGGACATCCCAACCGTTCCATTAACATCTGGCGGTTGATGTCAATTTGCCGTTCCTGCGCCAAATCCGTTTTATTTAAAGCCACCACCATGGGCAGCCGCATTTCCATAATCTGGGTGGTTAAATAGAAATTGCGCTCCAGATTCGCCGCATCGACGATATTCACCACCAAATCGGCTTCTCCCGATAGCAGGTAATCCCGCGCAATAGCCTCATCCAACCCAGAATCTTCATCTTCTGCATCCAGAGAATATACCCCCGGTAGGTCTACCACGGTAATTTCATCATCTCCGGTTTGATAAACCCCTTCCTTGCGTTCCACGGTTACCCCCGGCCAGTTACCGACCCACTGATTGGAACCGGTTAGCTGGTTGAACAAAGTACTTTTACCGCTATTGGGATTGCCTACCAGGGCAATGGTTTTCTGATGCATTCTCTCCTCCTCCTAAAAGCGATCGCGTTGAAATTAATACCTCTAAGCCTCGTTTGCCTTCGAGACCATGACTTTATGAGCCATGCCAGCCCCCAAACCAATGCGATTGTCATCAATGGCAACAATGGTAGAACCGCTAGGGGTGTGACCGATGGTTTCCACGTGTTTGCCAATTGCCAATCCCATGCTGGTCAGACGATGGGCAGCTCGTTCGCCGCTGCGAAAACCAACTACAACCACCCGCTCTCCCGGTTCTGCCATAGCTAACGGATAGGATTTTTCAGCGGATGATACCGGCTTCGTTTCGCTGGCATTGCTGTTGGTGTCTGGCGTGGCATGATTTTCGGCGACACCAAAATAGGTAAAGCCTTCCCAGCCGCGACCTTGACCCTGACCTTGATGTTCTTGTTGTTTGCTAGCTGCTTTACAGCTACGACGAGCGCGTTTGCGAATACCAAACATAGATTGTTCTCCTTTTTTTGGGAATTTTTGGCGGAAAAATTTTCCTACCGTACGGTTACCTAGCTAGACGGATAGCAAGAGCCTAAGTTTGCTATCAAAAGATGGTTTTGCCTACAGCCGGGCAGAAATGCATTTTGTGCAACTAATACAACTAGAAAATTGTTTAACTGTTCCTCCATTACTGCCTGGTGGTTTGTTCTTTATTTACTTATACCGCAGGTGACCTTGTTGAGAAAAGTTTCTAACTACATTGTTACATTTTTTTACATCCTTGTCTAGCCCCATACCAATGCCAATCCCGGCATCTCGGCACTTTCGGAACCAAAGCAGCGGGAGGGGGAGGAACGGACTAAGGCAACCATCCCACCGCCACAGAATGGCAGATGGCAGGATGCTTCTACCGGAATGCCTGGCAAACAACACTCTCTAGCAACAGTTGAATTGCATTCTCAATAATTTTCCCTTTTTGCCACCAGGGAACTGCCAACTAGATGACATCAATTTTTCTATATTGGTGATACAAGAATTTCCCGGCGGACAATTGATAAAAATTGTACTTTTTAAATTAAAATTTTCTTAAATATTGAATTTTTTCTGGCAGTTTTTGCTGGCAATTGGGGTAGGAAAGCGCCGGTCAAAAAATACACCAAACTCCTCAAAACCCACCGATTGGCAAGCAAGGAATCCATGGACTGTCCTGACAAAATATATACTTTCCATCCCCCAACCAGCCGCAGGTGGCAAACCCAGCAAAGGTCATTAGGTATAAATACTCTAGACAGCCAACCAATCGACCAACCCTAGTTTGTGGCGGCAGGGAATCGTTCGCCTCTTGCCGATAGCATGGAACTAGCGATCGCGCCAGCTACGACTTTTACCACAAGAAACCAATATACCAAAATAACTTAATAGAAATGAAAGAATTCAAAAAAAAACTTCCCCCCTCTCCTCTTCCCCTTCTCCAAATCTCCTACAACAACACCTGCAAAAACTTGCGAATCCAAGCAATAGTAACCGCTGGCAATTCCAACTGCGGCGTCAAGCCAGCATCCTTGAGTTCCACAAAGAACTTCACCGTCTCCGGATTCAACGCTGCCAGACGGCGACCAATCTCCGGACCGGTGAACTGAGATTGTTTGCCCCAAAGGATAGCCGTAGGTACGGTAAGCTGTGGGATATATTCCGACAAATCGAAGCACAAATCACCGCGAACAAAGGAAAGAGCTGCATATTCCGCATTGGGTTGCTTGGCAGATTCCAAGTAGGCTTGGACAATTTCGTCAAAAATTCGTTCCGAACGAGCAAACTGTCGCTGTTCGAGAAAACTACGAATGCCGAGTTCGTTAGCAACGCCCAAATTGTAAACAGCGCGGTCTACAATCGGGGTATTGACCAGCTGGGTAAAGAAACTTTGGGTGTATCGTTCGCCAAAATCGGACAAACCGGCAGCGGTGGTGAGAATTAATTTTTGGAATAGGTCCGGACGTTCAACGGCAGCACGAATGGTAAAAGCTGCTGTCAAAGAAGAAGCAACGACGGGAACTGGCGGTGTACAAACCGCTTCGATAAACTCGCAAATCGTGCTAACGTAGTCTTCAATTTGATAGTTTCTGGCTGGATGGGCAGAACGTCCCCAACCAATTAAATCGGGAGCGATGGTATTGTATTCGCCGGCAAAGGCGGGATAGACTTTCGACCATTCGTAAGCGGAAGACCCGCCGCCAAATCCGTGTAAAAAGACCAAAGGTGGAAAGGGAGATGTCTCGGAGGTGGCGTTTTCGGCATCGCCGGAGGCATCGGGTAGCCACCAAGACGATTTTGGTGTATAATATACCACTTCTCCTAAAGATGTGGTGGTAGATTGTTGCTGAAATCCTGGTGGAACGAACATAAAACACCTCAGGATGGCTTATGGCAGGAGAAAAAACGGGTTTCTGGTACGATGGCGCTTGGCATGAGGGGCGTTATTTAGAAATAGAGATTACTGACCCCGGTTGGTTGTATGGGGCGACAGTATTTACCACGTTACGGATTTATAACAGCTCTTGGGAACATCCTTTGACCCATTGGCAAGCCCATCGCGATCGCTTGCAAAAAAGTTTGGCAACATTGGGATGGCAGCAACCGGATTGGTCGCGGGTAGAAGCGGGATTGCAAGTCCACTGCGATCGCGCGGCGGTATTGCGGGTAACAATTTTTCCCGACGGTCGCGAATTGATTTTCGGACGCCCCCTGCCTGTTAATGTAACACAGTGGCAGCAAGAAGGAATTAACGCTTGGGTGGCAGATGGTGCGGAATTTCGCCGTTGGTATCCTGCCCATAAAACAGGAAATTATTTGCCCGCTTGGCAGGCCAAACAGCAAGCTGGTAGCGTGGCAGCTCAGGAAGCCATTTTAACCGATAGCCAGGGCAACTGGCTGGAAACCAGTACGGGGAATTTGTGGGGATGGATGGAGGGATGCTGGGTAACGCCGCCAGCAACGGGGGAGATTTTGCCGGGAATTGCCCGCGCTCAACTGCTGCAATGGCTAAAAAAGCGGCGTATAATGGTGGCAGAAAGTCCCTTTACACCGGAGTTGGTGCAGCAACTATCTGCGATCGCTTATAGCAACAGCGTCGTGGAAGTAGTGCCCATTCGCCAAATTACCGACAGCGATGGTCAAACTCGCTATTTTCCCAAAATTGAGGTGGTTCGGGAGTTGCAGGCTTTCTGGAAACACCATCCCGCAGCGATCGCCCACCAAGGGGATGCCACACAATCCTGAAATAAGTTAATATTAGTTTACATAGCAAAATCATGGATGGTAGCAGCGTGGGATGGCTGGGAACACCAACCCAGACCGTCACATCCTGTACAACCAACAACCTTGTGTCTGGCTGCTTGCAGACCAGATATCTGCGGGTCGTTCGCTCGTGCAAGCCTGCTAGCTAGAGGAAAACCATACCTCCAGCCCCAGCAGGAAGATAAAATCAAACTAAGAACGGGGTTTGCTACCCTAGTTCCCAGTTTGGGTCCATTTATCGGAACGGATAAACAAAAAGCGCCCCAACGCTCATTGCAGGCACAAGTAAGCTGGCTGCAAACACCTGCTAGCTTGGCGCTATATAGTAAAGGAGGATTTGCCCAGTGAGTAAACGCTGGAAAAACGCGGGACTGTACGCACTGCTAGCAATCGTCGTCATTGCTCTGCTCACCGCATTCTTTGAAGACCAACCGCAAGAACCACAACGGTGGAAATACAGTAAATTTATTCAAGCTGTAGAGAACGACCGTATAGAAGGAAGTGTTAGCATTAGCTCCGATCGCTCGGAAGCGACCTTTACCAACCCACAAGGGGAAAAACGGAAAGTGTACCTCCCCGACGATCCGCAGCTAATCGAAACCCTGACCCAGCACGATCTGGACGTCAAAGTCCAACCGCAGAGCAACGATGGTTTCTGGCTGCGCGCGCTCAGTAGCTTCTTCTTCCCCATCCTCTTGCTCGTTGGCTTGCTCTTCTTGCTGCGTAGAGCACAAGGGGGACCGGGTTCGCAAGCCATGAACTTTGGCAAATCCAAAGCCAAAGTGCAAATGGAACCCCAAACCAACGTCTCCTTTAACGACGTAGCCGGTATCGACCAAGCCAAACTAGAACTGACCGAAGTTGTTGACTTCTTGAAAAACGCCGATCGTTTCACCGCCATCGGTGCCAAAATTCCCAAAGGGGTTTTGCTGGTCGGTCCTCCGGGAACCGGTAAAACCCTAATGGCAAAAGCCGTGGCTGGCGAAGCTGGCGTTCCCTTCTTCAGCATTTCCGGTTCTGAATTCGTAGAAATGTTTGTGGGTGTGGGTGCTTCCCGCGTCCGCGACCTGTTTGAACAAGCCAAACAAAACGCTCCCTGCATCGTCTTCATCGACGAAATTGACGCGGTAGGACGTCAGCGTGGTGCTGGCTTGGGTGGCGGCAACGACGAACGGGAACAAACCCTCAACCAGTTGCTCACGGAAATGGACGGCTTTGAAGGCAATACTGGTATTATCATTATTGCTGCTACCAACCGCCCCGACGTATTGGATTCCGCTTTGATGCGTCCCGGTCGTTTCGACCGTCAGGTGGTTGTGGATAGTCCCGACTACGAAGGACGCCGGCAAATTCTGGATGTCCACGCGCGCGGTAAGAGCTTGGCACCCGACGTGGATCTGGAAAAAATTGCCCGTCGTACCCCCGGGTTCACCGGTGCCGATTTGGCTAACTTGCTCAACGAAGCAGCCATTTTGGCAGCACGGCGCAACCTAACCGAAATCTCCATGGACGAAATTAACGACGCGATCGATCGCGTGTTGGCAGGTCCGGAGAAGAAAGACCGGGTGATGAGCGAAAAACGCAAAGCCTTGGTGGCTTATCACGAAGCCGGTCACGCCTTGGTTGGTGCGCTGATGCCGGATTACGACCCAGTTCAGAAAATCAGCATCATCCCCCGGGGAGCTGCTGGCGGTCTGACTTGGTTTACGCCGAGTGAAGAACGCATGGATTCGGGACTGTACAGCCGTTCCTATTTGGAAAATCAAATGGCTGTAGCGCTCGGCGGTCGCGTGGCTGAAGAAATCATCTTTGGCAACGACGAGGTGACGACTGGTGCTTCCAACGACCTGCAACAGGTGGCACGGGTTGCACAGCAAATGGTCACCCGCTTCGGTATGAGCGAACGTCTTGGTCCTGTGGCTTTAGGTCGCCAGCAAGGTGGCATGTTCCTGGGTCGCGATATTGCTTCCGAACGCAACTATTCGGAAGAAACGGCTTCTGCGGTTGACGACGAAGTTCGCAACTTGGTGGAGTTGGCTTACCGTCGCGCCCGAGATGTGTTGGTGAACAACCAGCATATTCTCGATACCATTGCTCAGAAGCTCATTGACAAAGAAACGGTAGACGCCGAGGAGTTGCAAGAAATTCTCGATAGCAATGAAGTGAAGATGGCTGCTATGGTCTAGGCTGTAGCTGCATCTTTCCGTAAAGCTGAGTTCTCGATGGTCGGAGGTTGCCAGTTGGCTGGTGCCTCCGATTTTTTGAAACCAGGATTTCTTAAAAAAATGCAAGAAATGATTGGCGTAGTTTTTGTAGGGTGTGCCCTGCCCACCCTACGATTTCTAGCATTTATAGGAATTTTGATATAGTAGTTTTTGTCGTAGGGTATCTATTTTAATTTGGTAGGTAAAGCGATCGCTAAAGTTTCTATTTTGAAAACAATCTAGCTATTCAGTTCCCCACTATTTTAGCCTAGATACGCTTGTAGGGTGTGCCCTGCCCACCCTACGATTTCTAGCATTTATAGGAATTTTGATATAGTAGTTTTTGTCGTAGGGTATCTATTNGGTAAAGCGATCGCTAAAGTTTCTATTTTGGAAACAATCTAGCTATTCAGTTCCCCACTATTTTAGCCTAGATACGCTTGTAGGTGGGCATTGCCCACCCTACTACGATTTCTAGCATTTATAGGAATTTTGATATAGTGGATTTGGTATGATAGGGAAATTGGGAAATTTTAGACAATCATTATTTTTCAGAAATGACATAACTTTGAAACGCCTATTTCAAGTCAGATTTGGATAATATTTCATGGAGCCTGGAAACTTGCTACGTACGCCGCGCGATCGCAACGCCA
This sequence comes from Geitlerinema sp. PCC 9228, assembly GCF_001870905.1. Lineage (NCBI taxonomy): Bacteria > Bacillati > Cyanobacteriota > Cyanophyceae > Geitlerinematales > Geitlerinemataceae > Geitlerinema > Geitlerinema sp. PCC 9228. The sequence continues at coordinate 9,416 of NZ_LNDC01000093.1, read as the reverse complement.
CCAAAGCATAATACAATAGGCGAGAATAGCCCACCGGCAAGCAACGTTCATGGCAGTCAGTAAATTCCGCCTTTCCCATTGGTACCAAGCCGCACAAAACGCCAGCCTCGACCAAAAAATGATGGTGGTGGGGTTAGCCATTACATTAACATTTGTCGCGATCGCACTTTTTGCGCCGCTGTTTGAAGCCATCGGTCTGCTACAAGACCCCACCACCTTCCTAGACAACCAAACCCAACAACCCCCTAGCTGGCAGCATTGGTTTGGTACCGACCGTTTGGGTCACGATGTATTTTCCCGCACCCTCTACGGTTCGCAAGTAGCCTTGCAAGTAGTGATTCTAGCCACATTTCTCAGTATGGGAACCGGGGTTCCCCTCGGCTTAATTAGCGGTTACTTGGGTGGCAGATTGGATAAAATCCTGCTATTTTTTATGGATACCATCTATACCCTGCCGGGATTGCTGCTTTCGATTACGCTAGCATTTGTCGTCGGCAAAGGAGTGTTTAATGCCGCGATCGCATTAAGCATTTCTTACATTCCGCAATACTACCGAGTGGTACGCAACCAAACCGTCAGCGTCAAAACCGAACTATTCGTAGAAGCCGCACAAGCCATGGGTGCCAGCCGTTGGACCGTTTTATCTCGCTACCTCCTACTCAACGTTATCCAAAGCGTTCCCGTTTTATTTACACTCAACGCCGCCGATGCCATTCTGGTGTTAGGCGGGTTGGGATTTCTGGGATTGGGGTTGCCGGCAGAAGTACCGGAATGGGGTCACGATTTGCGTCAAGCCTTACCCGCTTTACCCACTGGCGTCTGGTGGACCAACCTATTTCCCGGTTTTGCCATGACGCTGATGGTGGTTGGCTTATCCATGTTGGGAGAAGGATTGAACCGTTTGTTTGGGGAACCATCGTGAGCGAACAACCAACAACCAGCAACCCATCCGTTATCGGCATTGATGTGGGCGGTACCAAGATAAAATTGGGGAAATTCCGTCAAGATGGTACCTGCGACGCCAGCCACAGCATCAATACGCCGCAACCTGCCTACCCCAAAGCGGTGGTTGATGCCATGGCCAAAGCGATCGCGCAAATTGACCCGAATTCTAATAGTATCGCCATTGGTATCGGTACCCCAGGACCAGCCGACGCTGAAGGTAGAATAGCCAGATATGCCATCAACCTCGCCGAATGGAACCATGTTCCCCTAGCGGATTTGCTAGAAGCCAAAACCCAACTGCCAGTTGTAGTCGCCAACGATGCCAACTGTGCCGGATTGGGGGAAGCTTGGCTGGGTGCCGGTCACCACCTGCGCCATCTCATTATGCTAACCTTGGGAACGGGGGTTGGCGGTGCCATTATCTTAGATGGCCAACTGTTTGTGGGACATCAGGGAACCGCTGGCGAGTTGGGATTGATAACCATCAATTTATACGGTCCTGACTGTAAAAGCGGTAACCAAGGGTCTTTGGAACAACACGTTTGTACCGCTGCCATTCGACGGGAAACTGGCATGGAACCGGAAACCTTATCTAGATTGGCTGCCAAAGGCAATTCCCAAGCGATCGCATTTTGGCAGCATTACGGACATATGCTAGGGGCAGGACTGGCAAATTTGATTTACGTTTTGGCACCAGAAGCCGTTATCCTAGGAGGGGGTATTGGCGCCAGTGCCGAATTTTTCTTGCCCTCAGTAGAAGCGGAAATTCAGCGACGGGTGGTACCGCCTTCGAGGGAAAACCTGCAAATTCTCATAGCCAAATTGGGAAATGACGCCGGCATGGTGGGGGCAGCCAAATTGGCTTGGCAACAAATAGCAAATCGCCCCTCAGACATGAGATAATAACAAAATCCGTACGTTTGCACACTTTATTTTGGCACGGCGATCGAGTAGGCTGCCCTTGAACCATTTCTGTTCGTTCTGAAATTCTTTTCTATGTCTTTAACTTGCCAACAACTGCTAGATAAATACCCACAAAAATGGAAAGCCGCCATTTCCCATCCTTTCCTCGACAACTGTTCGGCGGGAACCATCAAACCGGAACAGTTCAATACCTGGCTGGTCCAAGACTATTTGTTTGTTATTGAATTTACTCGATTTCTGGCACAAGGATTGGCATCGGCACCTGTGGAACATTTTGATGTTTTGCTAGGAGGGTTGCATGCCATCAAAGACGAACTGCAATGGTTTCAAACCAAAGCAAAGGAACGCCAGTTGAGTTTGGATGTTCCCAAACAAGCTGCCTGTCAAGCCTACGGAGAGTATATGGCTGGTTTGGCAAATGCTCCCTATCCGGTGCAAGCCGTAGCGTTGTGGGCAATTGAAATCGCTTACAATCAAGCTTGGCAGCTACCAGGGAAAATGGCTGCGCCTTATTTGGAATTTGCCGAACGTTGGGGGAATTCCCAATTTTCTGAATACGTGCAACTTTTGGGAAAACAAGCGGATGCGGCTTTGGAAAACGCTACGCCCCAAGTGCAGCAACAGGCGGAAGATGCTTTTTTGAAAATTGCGGAATTAGAAAAAGATTTCTGGCAAATGGCTTATAAAACCGAATAAGTTCTGTTTGGGTATGTTTATGGCCAATCTTTCTGTCGATGAAAATCGCCAAGTCAGTAAAAACCAGGGTGCAGAACTTACTGCCTACGATTTGTGGAAGTTTTACGGTCCCATGGCAGTGGTGCAGGGGGTGAATTTTACCCTCTATCCTGGGGAAGTGTTGGGACTTTTGGGACCGAATGGTGCTGGCAAAACGACGATTGTGGGGATGCTGTACGGTCGCGTGGTTCCCAGCCGTGGTTTTGCTCGATTTGGTTCCTATCATATTCAAACCCAAGGAAAACAAGCTCGTGCTTGTATGGGGATTGTTACCCAGGATGATAATCTCGACCCGGATTTTACGGTTTGGGAAAATTTGGTGAATTTTGCTCGTTACTATCGGATTGTGGGGAAGGAGGCGACCAAACGAGCAGGGGAAGTGCTGGCACAAGTGAACTTACAAAACCGCAAAGATGCCAAAATTGACGAGCTGTCTGGGGGGATGAAACGGCGTTTGGTATTGGCGAGGGCGTTGCTCAATCACCCGCAGGTGGTGTTTTTGGACGAACCGACTACGGGATTGGACCCAGATGCGCGTCAGGATTTTTGGCAGTTGATTGTCCAGTTAAAACAAGGTGGTTGCGGTATTTTGCTGACGACACACTATATGGAAGAAGCGCAAAGGCTGTGCGATCGCTTACTTTTGTTACAGCAAGGGCAGGTCATCGACGAAGGAACGCCAACGGCACTCATCAAACGTACGGTGGGAACGGAAATGGTGGAAATTGAGGGAATTGACGGCGAACCATTGCGGCAACTCGCCAAAGAACACCAAGTCTGGATGCGTACTTTTGGCAGCAGCTACCTGATTGCTTTGCCAGCTACTCAACCCGAACTGTTGTGGGAGAAGCTACACCAGCTACAATCCACTGCCATTCGCCGCCGCAATGCCAATTTAGACGATGTTTTCCTCAAACTGACGGGAACCGAACTATAGCGCGATCGCTAGCAAAAACTTTACAATAGGTGTCAGCTTCCACATCTGCTATGGCTGGGACTTCCAACCTATGAAACGCCTAAGTACCGTTACTTTGTGGGGAATCTATTCCGTATGGCGTCGCCATGCCAAAGTTTACCAGAAAACGTGGCTGGTGAATTTTCTAGCGCCTCTATCGGAACCGCTGGTATATTTAGTTGCCTTTGGATATGGTTTGACTCCCCTGGTAGGGGAAGTTACTTATACCGGAGAAACCATTTCCTACCGGGAATTCATTGCCCCTGGTATGATGGGAATTGCGCTTTTGTTTCAATCTTTTTTTGAAGCTGCTTATGGCAGTTATATCCGGTTGAGCTATCAAAAGAACTGGCAAGCCTTACTGACTGCCCCTTTGAGTTTCTCCGAAGTTTTTTTGGGAGAGTGGTTTTGGGCAGCTACCAAAGGGGTTATTGCCGGTACCCTAACGGGAGTTATTGCTATTCTACTAGGACTTTATCAAGTTTGGCATTTGCTGCTATCAATTCCTATTATTATTTTGGGAGGACTCACTTTTGCCGCTTTTGGCTTGCTGACAGCAGGAACAGTACGTACGGTGGACCAAATTAACGTTCCCATTTTCTTATTTATCATTCCTATGTTCACTTTGTGCGGTACCTATTTTCCCAGGGAAACGTTACCTTCCACCATCGAAACCATTGCCAGCATTTTACCGTTAGCGGCATTAATCGATTTGCTACGCTGGCCTTTGGGAGTACCTCGTTGGTGGCTGATGGCTTTGCTTTGGCTGCTTTTCTGGATGTTTCTGCTAGTGGTTGCCGCCGCCAAGAAGATTTATCCCAGGTTGATTGATTAAACAACTCCATCTTTACTTAACTCGATTCGTTATTTTGGGACTGCTGTGCGATCATTTGCTGGACTTGTTCTACGCTTAAATCCACCAATTCCGCAATCTCTTCAACTGGGAAGTCGCGGTTGAATAATTTCAAAATCATCTTTTTCTGTGCCGCCAAACTTCCTTGCGCTATCCCTTCTGCTTTGCCTTCGGCTATCCCTTCTGCTTTACCTTCGGCTATCCCTTCCTCTTTCATTTCTTGAGCAAAGCGCGTTTTTCTCAAATCGTCGGTAGCAAACATGGCTGCTAGTTCCTCCTTGCTTAAATTGGGTAATTTGTACAAAACCACCGTTTCTATGAACTCGATAATTTTTTGCTTCTCTAACTGATTGGTGGCTTCCGTTTGCACGCGATTGACCAACCGCGAAACTGTTGGTGGCACTTGCGTGTCTTTCTCTACCATCAATTTTACAATTTCTAAGCCCAAAGAGCTATTGCTGGGAATTTCTAGTTCGTTGAGATAAATTCGCTGTACCAGGTTAGAGTTGAGCATGGGAGCATAGGGTTGTGCTTCCCTGTGGGTAAAGTCTTGGCTGCGGCTGGGATAGATGACGACTGCTTGCCATCGTTGTTGGGGATGATGGCGTCTGAGGAAGATAAAGATTTCCGAAAACAGACGCGCATAAATTTCTAGGTCTTTTTTAAATTGAACTTCGATAAAGTAGATGGGAGAGTCGATGGCGTTGTCTTTGGGGAGAAAGGCACCATCCATGCGAAAGGCGGCTTCTTTGACTTCGATGGCGTCGAAGCGATAGTTTTCTACCTGGTTGGCTGAACCAATCATTTCAAAGAAGCTTTCGGGGAATTGCTGAAATAACTGATAAAATAAATGGTCGGTTCTCATGTATGTGGTATTTTCTATTTTCAAAAAGAAAATAAAACCGATTGAGGGCGAGCAATAACTCACCCTACAAGGGACATACCAAAAGTCAATCTAGGGCAATGTGTACCCAGTTTTCTCCTTTATATAATTTACGATTTGTTCGTAGGCTTCTGGATCGCTTTGCATGGTAATAGTGAGGTGGGTGTCGCTATTATTTAAATAAATAGTTAGTCTGCCATTCCAAGAGAGAGAGAAGGCACAAATGCGATCCAGATCGATCACGTAGACTTGCTTGTCTCGTTCGTAGTTAATTTTGATCCAGTTGGTCACGACACCTCCTCAATTCCCAGAAGTTAGGAAACTTCCAAGGTTGAATGTAGTGGTGAAGTTGACTGGAGGGATTCGGAGGTGGTCTCCAAACTGGGTTCGGTTGCAGATGTCGCGGAGGAAGATTGACCGCCACGCGCGATCGCTGATTGAATCAAACCTTGGAATAATGGATGGGGCATGCTTGGTCGCGACTCGAATTCCGGGTGGAATTGAGTGGCAATAAAGAAAGGATGGGAAGGCAATTCGATGGCTTCTACCAAACGACCATCGGGGGAAGTGCCGCTGATGCGGTAGCCAGACTCCACAAACAAATTGCGGTAAGCGTTGTTAAACTCGTACCGATGGCGATGGCGTTCGTATACCACTTCTTTTTGCTGGTATAGTTCGTATACTAACGTATTGGGTAGCAATCGCGAAGGATACAACCCCAGGCGCATGGTTCCCCCCAGATCCACCACATCCTGCTGTTCTGGCAGCAAGTTAATCACCGCATGCTCGGTTTCGGCATTAAACTCGGCACTGTGAGCGTTAGACAACCCAGCCTGATTGCGCGCCCATTCAATGACCGCACATTGCATGCCCAAACACAAGCCTAAAAAGGGAATCCCCTGTTCGCGGATGTATTGGACTGCTTTAATCTTACCATCGATGCCGCGCGTCCCAAATCCACCGGGTACGATCGCGCCTTGAATTCCTTCTAAATAGGTAGCTGGATCCTCGCAAGCTTCCAAATCTTCCGAGTTCACCCAACGGATATTCACGTCGCATTTCATGGAAATACCAGCATGGCGCAAAGCTTCCATCACTGACAAGTAGGCATCGCTCAAACGAACGTACTTGCCGATAATGGCAATTTCCACTCGGTGGGTGGGATGGTATAGGCTATCCACCAATATTTGCCACTGGCTGAGTTCTGGGGAACGATGTTCTAGATGCAGCAGCGACAACACTTGATTGGCAAGACCTTCTTTTTCCAGCAATAGGGGAGCTTCGTAAATGCTTTTGGCATCCGGCGCTGGAATCACTGATTCTACGGGAACGTCGCAAAATTCCGAGAGTTTCTCTTTAATCCCCGGTTGTAGCGGGCGATCGCAGCGACAGATTAAAATATCCGGTTGAATACCGATAGAGCGCAATTCTTTTACCGAATGCTGGGTGGGTTTGGTCTTCATTTCCCCGGCAGAAGCGATCCAGGGAACCAGGGTTACATGCATGTACAGGACATTTCCGCGTCCCACATCTTTGCGAAACTGGCGAATGGCTTCCAAAAACGGTAACGACTCGATATCGCCGACTGTACCGCCAATTTCTGTAATCACCACGTCTGGATTGGTATTTTTCGCCACGCGGTGGATGCGTTCTTTGATTTCTGTGGTAATATGAGGGATTACCTGTACCGTGCAGCCTTGATAGTCTCCCCGACGTTCGCGATTGAGAACGGCTTGGTAAATGGAACCGGTGGTCACGCTATTGAGGCGAGACATGTGCGTGTCGGTGAAGCGTTCGTAGTGTCCCAAATCCAAGTCGGTTTCTGCCCCATCCTGGGTGACAAAAACTTCTCCGTGTTGAAAAGGACTGAGCGTGCCTGGGTCTACGTTAATGTAGGGGTCTAGCTTTAAAATCGATACGGAATAGTCCCGCGATTTCAGCAAACGCCCCAGACCAGCGGCAACAATCCCTTTGCCAATGCTAGAAACCACGCCACCTGTTACAAAAATAAACTTAGTCATAGCCTTTTAACCGATACCTGAACCCCTACGTCAAAATTGCAATAACGACCGGTTGGTGTTGATATACCCCGATCATTGTGCCATACTATATTGATTTTGAATTGGCTATTTTTCCAAGTTAGTCGAGCAGTTGCCATCCTGTAGACTTTTCTCTTCGGGATGAATGTAGTTGGTTGTTGGTTTAAGATATGTGCGCTATCCGTTCCCATTTTTTCGCCAATGTTGTCGGTAGTTTAGTCCTAGCGGCGGTTCGGATCCCAGCGGTGTTGGCTGGGGAGGCATCCCTCAAGGTCGTTTATCCACCGCCAGAACATCAAACCACGGCCGAACAAATTTTTTTGATTGGTACATCTTCGCCAGATGCGCCGGTCTACGTCAATGGTGAAAAAATTGAAGTGCGCAGCTCTAACGGTCATTTTGCCCCGAGTTTTCCGTTGCAGATGGGGGAAAATACGTTTACGATTCGCCAGCAAGACCAGCAGATTCGCCTGCAGGTAACTCGCCAGTCTACCGTACCGCCACAGCCAACGGGTTTCGTCTTCGGGGAAAATTCCCTGACACCAGCGGTGGATATTGCCCGCCAGCCGGGAGAAAGAGTTTGCTTTAGCGCGATCGCTCCTGTGGATGCTAAGGTAACGGTACAAATTAGCGATCGCGTGGTGGAGCTATCGCCAACCCCCCAACTGGTACAACTGCCTTCCAATCTTGCCGCCCTCACAGGGAAAAATCAACCCCAATCCCACTCGGTTCCCGGCCGCTATCAAGGTTGCACCAGCTTTACCCAGCCAGGCAATTGGGGGCATCCTGAATATATTCTGACCCAAGACGGACAAACCCACAAACAAACAGCTGCCGGTCAAATAGAAATTTGGTCGGAAAATCGCTTTCAAATTGCTGAGGTAACCGCCGACTCCGGTACGGCAAGAACGGGTCCCGGAACCAGCTACTCCCGCCTGAGTCCCCTGCCTCAAGGCACGCAAGCCACGATTTCTGGCAAAGAAGGCAACTGGTGGCGGTTGGAGTACGGTGCCTGGATCCACGCAGAGCAGGTGAGGACTTTTTTCCATCCTACCCCGGTGGCTTCGATCGTCCGCAGCCTGCGATCGCAAACCGAAAACCACCGCACGAAGATTTATTTTCCCTTACAAGCCCCCGTTCCGGTGAAAGTTCGCCAACAAAGCGATCGCTTGATCCTCACTTTGTACCATACCACTGCCCAAACCGATACCATTGCCTTTAGCAACAATTCCCTGGTGAAAAGGTTGGACTGGCAAGCAGAAACCAGCGAACGGGTGCAATATACCTTCCATCTTACCACCGACCAGCAGTGGGGCTACCAACTTCGCTACGAAGGCACCACCTTGGTTCTGTCGTTACGGCATCCCCCTGATGTTTCCCCCACTCAACCCCTTGCCGGATTGAAAATTCTGTTAGACCCCGGTCACGGCAGCGAAAACGACCTGGGAGCGCGCGGTCCCACCGGCTATCCGGAAAAAGATCTTACCCTGAAAGTAGCCAAACTCTTGCGAGACGAGCTAGAAAAACGGGGGGCTACCGTCATTATGACCCGGGAAGGGGATGAAGATCTGTATCCCAGCGATCGGGTAGAGATAATTCAACAAACCCAACCCCACCTGGCTTTCAGCTTACATTACAACGCCCTTCCCGACAACGGTAACGCCATTGCAACCCAAGGCATTGGCACCTTTTGGTACCATCCCCAAGCCCAGGATTTAGCCGTATTTTTACACGACCATCTGGTCAGCGACTTGCAACGACCCAGCTACGGTGTTTTTTGGAACAATTTAGCTCTCACCCGCCCCACCATTGCTCCAACGGTCTTGTTGGAATTGGGATTTACGATCAACCCCTTTGAATTTGAATGGATTACCAATCCCCAAGCACAGGAAAACCTAGCGGTATCCCTAGCAGAGGGAATTGAAACTTGGGTGGGGCAGTCATTGCCATAAGGGGCAACCGAAGGGGCGCATGGGCGTTATTGAAGATAGGAAGTTGTTGACACTCTCACGAATAGAATTCGTGAGATTCTCGCTTCATCGGGTGTGCCTAGATAGATTAGCTATGAACTAGTCCATCCCC
>NZ_LNDC01000092.1 GCF_001870905.1 Geitlerinema sp. PCC 9228 | reverse complement strand
GGGGATGGGTTAGCATAGCGAATCTATCTAGGCACACCCGATGAAGCGAGAATCTCACGAATTCTATTCGTGAGAGTGTCAAAAAAAAAGTTGTACGTTGGGGCAGGGGGGCAGTGGCTGGAGGGAGTGGGAGGAGCGATTGGTGGGTTATTGGGCTGGCTAGCGATCGCTGCCCAAAATCGATTCTAACGCCGGCACTTCTACCACTTCTTGGCGATCGCTCGACTCGTGGGTGAGGTCCATCAGCAGTTGGGAATATACCCCTTCTCGTAGGGTGGGCAATTCAGGTTTGCCGCTGTCAATGCCTTGTACCCAGCGATCGACAATGCGCACAAACGGTGCCAGCCTGCCATCCTTATAAGTGTGGGAAAATTCGTATTCTGGGGCGACGGCCATTTCTGCGAGGGGCGATCCATCCTGGCTACCGTACAGATGGAAACCGTGAACGTAGTCCTTTTGGTTGCCACTGCCCAAAACCAAAGTACCGCGATCGCCGTAGATTTCTACCCAATGCCCCCGTCCTTGGTACGCTACGGAACTGAGGGTAAACTGACAGGGAGTCCCATCGGCCATTTCTAAGTTAATAAAGCCCACGTCGTCGGAATCTACAGTTTTGCGATCGCCAGTTTCTGGATCGGGGCGCGATGTTACCGTGGTTTTTAGCTGCGCTTGCAAGCGCCGTACCGGACCGAACAGCCACGGAATATAATCAAAACTGTGGGAACCCAAGGCCCCCAAAGCGCCACCACCTTTTTCCCGCAGGGCGTACCAATTCCAAGGGCGGTTGGCATCGGCGCGGCTGGCCATAATCCAGTCAATTTGGATAAAACGTTTTTGCCCGACATAGCCTGATTCCAGCAACTGCGCCAGCATTTGCCAAGTGGGAACGCAGCGGTATTCAAAATCTGGTGTTACCACCGCACCGGTGTTTTGGGCAATGCGATACAGTTCTTTAGCTTCCCCCACATTCAGGGTCATGGGTTTTTCCAGAATTAAATGCTTGCCCGCCTGTAGCACTTGCTTGGCCATTTCGTAGTGCAAAAAGGGTGGGGTGGCAATGCTGACCCCCCGAACTTCCGACATGGAGAGAATATCTTCCACGCGATCGCAGGCATAGGGAATTTGTTCTTCCGAAGCAATTTGGGTAGCTTTATTGATATTGCGGTGGTAAACCGCTACCACGCGCGTACGGGGATGTTCGCGAAAACCGGGAATGTGAACTTTTTTGCCGAATCCAGTTCCAATAACGGCAACGCCAATATCTTTACTCATGATCGAAATAACTGTCTACTGCCTAAATTTCGAGGGGCGAAGAGCGTTCGCCCCCATTATCCGTATAAAACAGGGGAAACGCCAACCGCTTCCACGGGGTATGAGTGCAAATACTTATTGCCCCAGGGACTCCCTAGGGCAACTCGCCAAACTTTTTGCGATATTGTTGCAGCAAAGCTTCTACTTGGGAGAGCTTCCTTTCTGCCAGTTGGGCGCGAGAACGTTCTTGTTGCAACCGTTGGTTGACCTCAGCATAAGAAGCAAACGGCTGCCCGTCAGGTCGAAAAATGCGCAGCATGTCTCCAGACAGATCGAAGCGAATGCCTAGCTGGGGGCTAACCCAATTGGCAATGGGTTCAATCGCTTCCAGCTTCCTTTCCCGACGCCACCAACCGTACAAATCGTTGGTTTCGGGGTGGTAGGAATAGTATTCTTGCACCCCAAAGCGATCGTAAAATAACAGTTTCCGCGACTGTTCTGCTTCGGAGTTGCAAGCAGAAAAGACTTCAAAAACCACCTGCGGCGATACCTGGTCTTCTTTCCATTGCAGGTAAAAACCGCGATCGCCTTTTGGTCTGCCAAATACCACCATGACATCGGGAGAAGTAGCAATATCGGGTCTTTCCTCTACGGGATACCAAAATAAATTTCCCGCCACCAAGACATCGAGGTGGTCTGCATACATCCAGTCTAGGTTTTGGTAAAGCTGCACGATCCAGCGAAATTGCTTGGTGTTATTAGCCACTGGTTTTCCGTTACGCTTGCAATACAAAGAATTCGGAACCGGTTGGCGTGAGGTTGTTCCGAGCACCATAAGTTTCCGAGAAAATCTCAAATCGGTGGTTTCATTGTACCAATCCAACGCCAATCGCAGCGATCCCTTCCGTAGGGATTCGCTGAAAAAGGGGGAGTTTCCCCAAAGCTATTGCTCGGCAGCCGGCGGTGATTGACGGCTTTGGTAGAACGTTTCCAAACTATGGCGATTGCCCACAAAACGCCAGTGCCAAGGTTCGTAGCTTACCTGTTGGGAGTCTTTGGGAAAAGAAAGCTCGAACTGGTATTTGGAAGCATGCTCTTGCAACCACGCAAACGCCGTCGTATTTTCAAACTTTTGGGTCACATTGGTAGCCGGCGCATCGGCATCGCCAATATCAATGGCATAACCAGTGTGGTGTTCGCTATATCCCGGCGGGGCGCTAACTTCCGCCCGTTCGGTGGTCACCTGCCCCCGTTGGGCTTTCACTTCAAAGAACAGGTATTGTTGGTCTTCTATGGAGCGAAATCCCGATAGGGGAACCAAATACACTCCATCCGCACGGGCTGCTTTCTGCATTTGCAAGAATTTCTCCGCAGCTGCCGCGCGCAACAAGACACTGCCATCGGCCACCACAGGCACCAAGTCTTCTTGGGGGGCTTCTTCGTAGGGATGGTGTCCTAAAAGCGTTCCATCGGCTTTTGGTTGGGTGGTAATGGTGTTTTTGGGTTGGGGAGAGGGGGAAGCAACCGTTTCCGGGGAAGACTGGTTGCTGCTGGCTGTTGGGGATTCGGGGGCAGAAAGGGGCCAAACCGCCCAAATCATTCCAGCGCCCAAAGCAAAAATGCCCACCACCGTACCACCCACCAGCCATACTTTGGGCGATCGCTGGTTGGTTTGCATGTCGGCGGCTTCCCGAATGGCTTCTGGAATATCGTCCATATTTCGCGGGGATGTCGGCAAAGAAGATTCCGAAGAATGGTTTTGCGAGTCGGTGCCAGAGGCACCATCAGTTTGATTCAAGCAGCAATTCCTACCCAAAGACCAACTCCAAGGAAATTTTATACTAGAGTACGGTTTTGCGGCCTGGCTGGCGGTGGGAAATTTTCCCCATTTTGGCCAAACCACGCCAACGCCCCATACAGGGAAATATCCACGTTGATTTCTCTCTGTTTGCTGGTAGAAAATACCGTTTGATTGCTAATGTTAAAAATTGTATACTCAACCGGTTGTCGTCTGGTGCATTTTGCCTAGAACCGGACAACCAGTCGCAGCCTGCAAGCAAATGTATGGATAGCACTTGCCAACTTCAACAAAAACCACGCATGACTTTACGAGAGTGCGCCGAACAAATTCTCGAAGCCTCCATTGTTTATTACCAAGGTCGCCCGGTGGGCACAGTCGCCGCCCAAGACAACGAAACCGAAGCCCTCAACTACGACCAGTGTTTTGTCCGAGATTTTATCCCGGCGGGGTTGTATTTCCTTACCCAAGGGAAAACAGACATCGTGCGGAATTTTTTAACCGAAACCCTGGCTTTGCAAAATCAAAAAAAACAAATGGATTGCTTTAAGCCAGCCCCGGGATTGATGCCGGCAAGCTTCAAAGTAGAAACCAAAGATGGCAAAGAACAGTTAAGTGCGGATTTTGGCGACCAAGCCATCGGCAGGGTACCGCCTGTGGATGCTGGTTTTTGGTGGATTTTGCTGCTGCGTGCTTACGTCAAAGCCACTGGAGATCTGGCCTTTGCCCGCCAGCCATCGGTGCAACAGGGGCTGAAGTTAATTTTAGAATTGTGCCTGGTGCCTCGTTTTGAAATGTACCCCACCCTATTGGTTCCCGATGGCTCGTTTATGGTAGACCGCCGCATGGGCGTGTACGGTCACCCGTTGGAAATTCAGGCATTGTTTTACGGGGCATTGCGCGCGGCTAGGGAACTGCTGTCCGAGAACGATTCGGGAAAGCTATATCGGGAAGCTATCAATACCCGTTTGGTGAGCCTTCTGTACCACATGCGGGAATATTACTGGATCGACTTGCCCCGCCTCAATCGCATTCATCGCTTTAAGGGAAATGAATTTGGCGAGTGTGTGGCTAATAAATTTAATATTTTTCCCGAGTCGATTCCTTTGTGGCTGACAGAATGGATTCCCGACCGCGGTGGCTATTTAATTGGTAATTTGGGTCCGGGTCGCATTGATTTTCGTTTCTTTTCCCAGGGGAATTTGCTGTCGGTGATGTTTTCCCTGACAACTCAGGAACAGTCTGAGTATATTATGGATTTGCTGGCTGAGAAGTGGGACGATTTGATTGGCAGCATGCCTTTGAAAATTTGTTTCCCCGCGATCGCTGGTACGGAATGGGAGATTGTGACTGGTTGTGACCCGAAAAATCCCCCTTGGTCCTATCACAATGGGGGTAGCTGGCCGGTGTTGCTCTGGCCTTTGGCGGCTGCGGTACAAAAAATGGGACGTACGGAATTGGCGGCGAAGGCGTTGGATATAGCCGCTGCCAATTTGGCGTTGGATGAGTGGCCGGAGTATTACGATGCCAAAAATGGCCGCCTCGTCGGTCGCGAATCCCGCAAGTACCAAACTTGGACTGTGGCTGGGTTTTTGCTGGCGCAGTCGTTGCTGGAGAATCCGGCGTATGCTTCTATGCTAACTTTAGAGGAAGATACAGAAGCGATCGCTTGTCCGATGTAGTTTGGGGAAATGGATTTTATCGAAATTAACCAAATTCGCTGTTACGGGTACACGGGATTTTTGCCCCAAGAGCAGGTTTTGGGACAATGGTTTGAGGTGAATTTACGGCTGGGGGTGGATTTAGGCACCTGCAGCCAAAGCGATCGCATTGAAGATACCCTCGACTACCGCCAGACCATTGCTCGGGTGAAAGAACTGGTCCAAGGTGCAAAGTTCTCCCTGATCGAACGCCTAGCTGGCGCGATCGCTGATGCAGTTTTGGAATCCCCTCAGGTCCAACAAGCCAACGTTCGCGTTACCAAACTCGCCCCACCAATTCCCGACTTCGGCGGTCGGATTACTATTGAGTTAAATCGGGAAGTTCGTTAGGCGCACCGGGTGTGGGAGCATGGCAGATTGAGATAGAAAAAATGCAACGATCCCAAATCTGATATACAAAGATCGCCATCCAATGCGTACAAACCACAGAGGGTCTTTAAACAGAAAAGACCGAAGAAGACTGCAGCTAGCAAACTACCCTCAGGTCAGCACCCCCGGCTGAAGCACGGGGGCTTCCTGCCTCCAGCTTCAGGTAGCTACCAGCCCTTCGCCCTTTGAGGCTACGTTTTTAGGGTCGTGGCACCGACAAGTACTTTTGGTGTTTGTCCCCCTGTCGCTAACGGTTATACAGCTCTACCAGGGGGAAGGCAGTGCCGTTAGCCTAATACCATTTCTGAAAAACAACGATTGTTACGACGCAATCGGGTCGGGTGTGGGGGAATTAGCCACAGGTATTGCCAACCAATTCACCAAAGGGATGGTTATGCTTATGCGTTCGGTTGATGTGAAGTTTTTCGGGTTTTCGCCGTACAGATTTTGGTATGAATTGCTTCCTGCCACGCTCGGTACGCCTGATACACCCACTCCAATCCCCCACCACAATCGTGCTACAATCAAGCCAAGCACGCCCAAAAGTGGCTGTATCCTCTTTTTTTTCCTCCGTCTGATGACGCGCATAGTAAGGCAGGGTGGTGGTGTATACGACTTGGGAACCCGCAGAAAACCAACACAGCGATCGCAATGTTCCTCCTTTGTTCGATCCTTCCGTGCTTCGAGCTGCACGGCAAATTTATCGTGCCTATCAGGAAGCCCATCCCAACCACACAACCGACCCCCTCGGGGTGGCGATTGATTGCTATACGTTGCGCGGTCAGTTAATTTTCTATCGCCAGCCTGCATTGCTTCCCCAAGAGTGTTTTGTACCTTTTTCTCACCTAGAACCAGATTCTCGCAGATAAAATTGGTTTTTTCTGGCAATGGAGACGCTTTTTTACTTACCAATTTGGGGCATTGTCTTTTTTTTCGGAGCTTCCATCGGCAGTTTTCTTAATGTTGTCATTGGTCGCTTGCCTGCGGGCATATCGGTGCTGTTTCCAGCCTCCCGCTGCCCGAAATGTTTGCACAAACTACGTGCTTGGGAAAATGTACCGGTATTCGCTTGGTTTTACTTACGCGGGCGCTGCGCCCACTGCCACGCCCCTATCTCCATTCGCTACCCTTTGGTAGAAGCGCTGACGGGTTTTTTGTTTTTGTTGGTGTTTTTACAGGCACCAGATTTTTTACATACAGTTAGCTACTGGGTTTTTATTAGTTGGCTGTTGGTTTTGGCTTTTATCGATTTGGATACCATGACCCTGCCCAATTCGCTGACAGAATCGGGATTGGTGTTGGGATTGGTCTTTCAAATGGGGCTGGGATGGCAGACAACGGGGTCGCTGCCGGGGATGCTAGCGGCTCTGTTTTCGGGGATTTTGGGGGCTGTGGTGGGGATTTGGCTGCTGGATATTGTCACCGTAGTAGGGTCGGTGGCGTTTGGCAGAACGGCTATGGGCGGTGGCGATGCCAAGTTGGCGGCGATGATGGGGGCTTGGTTGGGTTGGAAATTGCTGTTGGTGGGCGGCTTTTTGGCTTGCGTGGGAGGGGCGTTTGTGGGGGGTGGCGCGATCGCTTTGCGAGCAATCGACCGTCGCTCGCCCATTCCTTTTGGTCCGTTTTTGGCGGTGGGGGCAGCGATCGCGGCTTTGTGGGGAGAAGCTTTGATGGCTGCTTACTTGAGAGTATTTTTCCCGTTTTGAAGGCTAGGTGTTGGGCCGGTTGCGATCGCGGAACGGATAGCTTTTTCCCTTGGCAGAAGGTGGGGAAGCCTGCTTGCGTTTGCTTTTTTTTCTGCGGGATTTATAAACATAAGCAGCAGACGCCCACAGGGTTTCCTTGGCTGCTTCATCGTTGAGGGGATGGCAGAGGAAAAATCCTTGAACGTAATCGCATCCCAGCGATCGCAATTGCTCCACCTGTTGCATATTCTCCACCCCCTCTGCCACCACATCCAACCGCAAATTATGTCCCAAAGTAATAATCGCCCGCACAATTTCCAAACTCTCCGCGTGGGTTTCCATATTGCGCACGAAAGAACGGTCAATTTTTAACGCATCTACGGGAAAACACTGCAAGCGACTCAACGAAGAATACCCAGTACCAAAATCATCGATATTGATTTGCACCTGCAACTCCCGTAGTTTCGCCAAAACCTCCGTCGCCGCTGCTTCGTTTTCCACCACAATATTTTCCAACACCTCCAGGCGCAAACACCGGGAATGTAACCCCGACTCCCGCAAAATTTTGGCCACCTGTTCCACCATATCCGGTTGGAAAAACTGCTGTTGGGATAAATTCACATTAATGGTTAAAGGCAAACTCCACGCCAACTCCGATTGCCACTGAGCAATTTGCGTACAAGCCCGCCGCATTACCCACCAGCCAATGGGAACGATTAACCCCGACTCTTCTGCCACCGGCAAAAATTCCCCCGGCGAAATTAACCCCCTTTCGGGATGTTGCCAGCGAACCAATGCTTCAAACCCCGACAGCCGCCCGTGGTGTAAGGAAAAAATGCCTTGGTAATATACTTGAATTTCTCCTTTGCGCAAGGCTTGACGCAATTCCTGTTCCAGGGAAATGCGGGTGACATTTTGAGTGTGCATCTGCGGTGTAAAAACCTGGTAGCCCCCTTTGCCGCGACTTTTGGACTGGTACATGGCAATATCGGCATCCCGCAGCAAATCGTCGGGTTTTTCGTAGCGGGAATGGTCGAGTACGATGCCAATGCTGATGGTGGCAAAAATTTCGTGGCCATCAATATCAAAGGGAACAGCTATGGCTTGATGGATTCTGCGGGCGTATTCCCTGGCGTAGTTGGGATTGGGAATTTCTTCTATGAGGATGGCGAACTCGTCACCGCCGATTCTAGCCAGGGTATCGCCAAAGTCGAGGCAATTCTGAATGCGTTGGGTAACCGCTTGTAAGAAAGCATCGCCCGCCACGTGACCCAAACTATCGTTGATTTTTTTGAAACGGTCTACATCTAAGAAAAGAACTGCAAACAAGCCCCCTGATTGTCGTTGGTAGCGTTGCAAGCAACGTTCCAAGCGATCGAGGAATAGAAAACGGTTGGGGAGTTTGGTGAGGGGGTCGTGGAGGGTATTGTGGCGCAGGCGTTCTTCTGCACGTTTGCGATCGCTAATATCTTGTCCTACAGCTTGAAACTCGTGAAGTCTACCTTCCCGGTCGAATATGGCGCGAATGTTCCACTGTTTCCAATAGGTTTGTCCGTCTTCGCCAGTGATGCTTTGTTCGATGGTACGGGAGTTTTCTTTTGGGGTGAGGGTAGAGAGATGCTTGAAAGTAATGGCTCGGTCGTTTTGAGAGAAAGATACAAAAAAGTTTTTCCCCACCAGTTCGTTTCTAGATTTGCCCATATAGCGGCAGTAGGCATCGTTAACAAAAGTCAGTTTGCCGTTGGGTAAGAACCGACAAATAAATTCGGTTTGGTCTTCCACAATCGCTTGCAAAAACTTCTCCCGCTGGGTAATTTGCTCGGACATCTTTTGAAAAACTTGAGCCAGCAGGTGTAACTCATCGGGAAACCGGCTGCGCCCCAAATCGTGCAAGTGACGTTCGTAGTTGCCGCGCCCGATAGATTCTGCGGTCTGTTTTAACGCCATCAAACGCCGGGCAAATATGCGTACGGGGATAAAGACCAAGCCCAAAATCGCTACGTATCCCACACTCAAGGCCACCAACAATCGGCGTTCGTGCGATCGCTGAATTTGCTGTAGTTCCTGCCAAGGAACTTCGATACCGATGCCAGCCACCACTTCGCCAGCTTCATTTTTCAGGGGGGCATACATGCCGATCCAGCGGCGGTGGTTGCGCGTATAAGGTTCCAAGCGCCGTACCAGTTCCCCCGTTTCCAGAGCAGATAGCATTTCGGGGGGAGCGGTATGGGATTGCAAAAACTTAAATGCTTTTTCGGGATCGTTTTTTGCCCATACATCGACCACGAAAATGACCTTGCGGTTCCCCTCGGCGACAGGATGGCTGCGATCGCTGCTCCCATGGGCTGGTAGGTAGGTATACAATCGGGCAGTGGGTTCGATTTGATGCACCTGATGCAGCCATTGCAACTGCGACCAGTAGCGCGGATTGTCCGAAAATCCGTTCTCGTTGGCTTGCCCCTGTTGGGATAAAAGCAGCAAATCCCGAACGTTCGTGCCGGCTGCTGCCCCTTGCAATGTGTTTTGCATGTCCGTTTGCAGGCGTTCTTTGGCCTCAGCCACCGCAAAGGAACTTTGCCTTTTATAGGCAACAAAGAACACCATCCCCAATAAGACTGTCAAACCGACAAGCCATTTCACTTGCAAGCTAATAAAGTTGGTTGGTTCTTCGTGCTTTTCCATAAATTGAAGTTGGTTGTTGAGGCCTAGATTGGGCAACTCATGCTACTGGTATCCTGGGGTTGCCTGTGGTTGGGGTCTCGATGGAGACCGAGCATTTTGGGATTTCGTCAATGAATATATCCAAACCATGACGGTATTGGAAAACGATGGTGCCGAACGAGAGTAGATGAATTTGAGGTGAACTATTTTCTTAGTCTAACTTTTGATAAGCCAACGCGATCGGCAAAAATTTTTACGGCGTGAATCGGGAGCTTGAAAGCCCTGACTTTTTAAAGCAGGGATGAAAAGCGACCCGGGCGGCTTTAGCCGCCGT